>JBDSHC010000170.1:0-44376 GCA_039918675.1 Devosia sp. | reverse complement strand
TAACGCCGCGATGGCGGCCTTCGCCGAAGGGCAGGGTGCCGCGAGCCAGTTCGAGCATATGGCGACGACGAATTAGGTCCGCCGCGGAAACGCCCTTTCGACTTCGTTAAAGACCCGCGGATAGGATAAGCCCCGTATTTAGGGGCTCTTTCCGTGCAGCTCGACAGCTACACCCTTCTTGTCGCGAGTTGCGGCCTGCTGGTCATGTTCGGCGGTGCCTTTGTTTTCCTGTGGCTCCGGGATCGCACGTCCGTGTGGCTGATGTGGTGGTGCGTGCCGATCATCTTCACCGGCGCCGCCTTGATGTTCTACACGCGCGACGGCTGGCAGGACGATTTCGTATCGATCGCCTTCGGGAATGCGGCTCGCCTCTCCTCCCTGGGGTGTCTGTGGTACGGCATCCGCCGCTTCCAGGGCCGCAAGCTGCCATGGGGTCTGGTCACGCTGATCGGCTCCGCCTGGATCGGCCTTTGCCTTATCCCTGGCTTCGCCGAAAACTTGGCGCTCCGGATCATGGTCGTCTCGCTCGGCAACGCGGTCCTTTGCGCCCTTGCGGTCCACGAGCTGTGGCGCGACCGCGACGACGGCCTCCGATCCCGTTTGCCCACCCTGTTGGTCTTTGCCAGTTGCGGCCTGCTGATGACTGCGCGTGCTGCGCTCGCGCAGGTAGCCCCGTTCCCGGTCGGGGCAGCGCCGCTCGATCCGGTCTGGCTTGCTGTGTTCGCCTGGCTCGCGCTCGGCCACATCATGTTCGCGTCCATCTTCTTTCTCGCCATGACCATGGAGCGCCGCGAGGCGCAGCAGCGCAGCTTCGCCATGTCCGATCCGCTGACCGGTCTGCTCAACCGCCGCGCCTTCGGTGACTTCGCCCAGCGCATGGCGCGCCGCCGCGCCGGGCTCCGCGAGTCGATGTCATTGCTGGTGCTCGACCTCGATCATTTCAAGGAGGTCAACGACCGCTTCGGTCACGATGCGGGCGACAAGATCCTGAAGGTGTTCGCCGAAGTCGCCGAGGACACCATGCGGCCCTCCGATCAGTTGTTCCGCATGGGTGGCGAGGAATTCTGCTTCGTCCTGCCCAACACGACCATCGCCGATGCAATCGCCGTTGCGGAACGCGTCCGCCAGGCCTTCGAGTTTGCCCATATCGAGACCATCAATGGTCCCGCCGGTACCACGGTGAGCATAGGCATCGCCGCCACGCAATTCGCCGTCGATCTCGATGTGCTGGTCGCCGCTGCCGACGCGGCGGTCTATGAGGCAAAGGCGCGTGGCCGCAATCGCGTCGTCCTCGCCGAGCCGTCGTCGCTGATCCGCGAAGAGGCCGCAGCGCTGGTCGACCCGGCGCGCCGCCGGGCCTGACCTTCGGCCTCGATCTATTCGGGCAGCATGATCCGCACGGCGCGTGTCCCGCCAGGCGCGAACACGTCCAGTTCGACCTCGACCCTGGGCATGATCATGCGTCGCGTGCGTGCCGACAAGGTCAGCACCACGCCCAGCAGGTCAGAGACCCGTTGCGGCTTAACCCGTCGGCTCAGATGATCGACGACGTCGTTGACCGCACGCTTGTTAGACGCGCCGTTCTCGTAATTCAGTCCCGACTGACCCACAAACCGGGCCAACTCCGTCAGGCTCGAAGTCTCGCTCATTTGGGCTACTCCATACACAGGCCACAAACGCGCTTCTCTGTCCGGCTACCCCGTCGTGCTCGCCCTCATCAGGATTGCATCGCGAGGCAGCTCATTTTGGCTTGCTTGAGCTGCTTGCACATTTGATTGGCCGCGTCCTTGCCGGAGAAGCCTCCGAAGCGGGCGCGGAAGAAGGTCTGCCCATCCTTGTCGATCCGCTGCACGAAGCCATCAAAGCTCGTCAGCGATCCAACCTTGCCCGCGGCATCGCTGAGCAGCGTATTGGCCCCGGTCTCGCTGGGCGCTGCGCCGATCTGCACGATCCAGCCGTTGGGCAGCGCGGCAGGCATCGCCTGCGCGGCCGGCACTTCGGCCACCTGCTGCACGCTGCCCGAGGTCAACAAGTCCACGGGTTCGCCTGCTTCGCCAATGCCGACAGGCGGCACGATGGGCGCGGAGGCGCGAGTGATCCCAAGCGGCGCTGGCGGAGCGCCCATATAGGCGTCGGTGAACGCCCCGACCACTTGCCCCAGCGTCTTGCGCTTGCTCGGCGCAACGCTCTCGACCGCTGCAACTGCGGGCATTCCTAGATCGACTGGCCGCTCGGCAGGGGCCGGAGCGATGCTGGCAACTTCTACGGAAGTATCAACATCGCCGATCCCGAATTCGGGGCTCGCAACCTCATCTACCACCGGCGTACCACGGAAATTCGGCGCCGGCAGCGGCATCGGTACAGCCGAAGCGACCTGCACCTTGTCGGCCGGAACCGCCGAACCCTTGCGGCCCGGCACGGGAACCATCGCCACGTCGAGATAAGAACCCGAACGCGCCTTCGGCATATATTTCTGCACCAGATCGCGCACCTTGGCATCGCGCGTGCCGGCTTTCGCAAAGCCGAACCCGACGACCACGATGTGCTTGCCGTCGGCGCGCGCCGCCGTCATCAGATTGTAGCCCGCGGCGCCAGTATAGCCGGTCTTGATCCCGTCAATGCCGTTCTTGCCCAGCAGATTGTTGTGGTTGCCGTAAGTGCGCTTGCCGTAGCTGAAGCTCTTGGTCTGGAAGAACTCGTAATAGTCCGGAAAATGCTCGTAGATCGCGCGGGCGAGGACCGCCTGATCGCGCACCGTGGTGATCTGCCGGCTGTCGGGCAGGCCCGACGCATTCACATAAGTCGTGTGTTTCATACCCAGCGCTTTGGCCGTCGAAGTCATGCGCTTGGCGAAACCGGATTCACTGCCGCCCACATATTCAGCGATCACGCGCGCCATGTCGTTGGCGCTCAGGGTCACCACCGATTTGATGGCGTTCTCGACCGAGATGCTCGAACCGGCCTTGAGGCCCAGTTTTGTCGGCACCGCTGAGGCAGCGAATTTCGACACCGGCATTTTGTCGGAAAGCTTGATGTTGCCCGCGTTCAGTTCCTGGAACAGAACATAGAGCGTCATCACCTTGGTGACCGAGGCAGGATACCGATAGGCATCCGCGTCGCTCTCATAGAGCACCTTGCCGGACTTTGCGTCGACCACGATGCCCGCATACGCGCGAGGCACGCCCTTGGCCTCGACGGCCGCCGGAGCGAGAGCGCAAGCGAAAAGCAAAACTGCTGCTGCAATGCGCCACAGGGTGAAGCGCGCAGAACTCAAAACACTATGGGAAGCCAACCCCGATACTCCAAACAAGCGGGGCCTTCTGGCCCTCCTTGGCGACTCAAAGAGGACAGGACGCGGCTTCCCCAAGACCCGCGACTTGCCCATCAGTTGGGGCAGAATAGGGGCGCGCCGTTACCATTCCGTAAAATGCGAAAACAATTGCCTGAATCGAAAATCGCTTGGTTTTGCAGGCTTCTCGGCTCCTCTCACTCTCGTGCGCATGTCCCCCTTCCAACGCCGAGACTTTTACCTACATAATGGCTTCACCATGCTGCGCCGTTTCGATCGATCATTGGCTATTTCCGATCAGACGACCCGGTCCCAGTCCGGGCCGGGCCTGTCGCTTAGAGCGGCGGGCGAAGACCGCAAAGATGGCGGCGGCTCCAAAACCGGCGCCGACACCATCGTCCGGTCCAAGGTCAAACCAAAGACGCAGAAGCCCAATCTCTATCGGGTGCTGCTGCTAAACGACGACTACACGCCCATGGAATTCGTCGTTCTCGTCCTGCAGGACGTCTTCAACAAGACTCGCGAAGACGCGATGCAGATAATGCTGCACGTTCACCAGAAGGGGGTGGGGGAGTGCGGAATCTATCCATACGAAGTGGCCGAGACCAAGGTCACGCGCGTCATGGACACGGCACGCAAGAACCAGCACCCGCTGCAATGCGTGATGGAAAAGCAATAGGAACCACCACATGCCTTCTTTCTCCCGCGGACTGGAAAAGGCCCTTCATCAGGCGATGAATTTGGCGCGCGAGCGCGCGCATGAGTTCGCAACGCTCGAGCACCTTCTGCTGGCGCTCACCGACGATCGCGATACCATCGCCGTGCTGACCGGCTGCGACGTCGACATCGAGGCCCTCAAGGGCGACCTGGAGGATTTCATCAACGAGGAACTCGACAGCCTCGTCGTGCCAAACAGCCAGGACGCAAGGCCGACTGCCGCGTTCCAGCGCGTTATCCAGCGTGCCGTCATCCACGTCCAGTCTTCGGGCAAGGAAGAGGTCACCGGCGCCAATGTGCTGGTCGCAATCTTTGCCGAGCGCGAAAGCCACGCTGCCTATTTCCTCGAGCAGCAGGACATGTCGCGGCTCGACGCCGTCAATTTCATCTCCCACGGGATCACTAAATCGGGCCCCAATGAGAGCCGCCCGGTGCGCGGCGCCGAAGACGGCGCCAATGCAGGCCACGGCGAAGAAGGCGCTCCGCGCCAGGGCAACGGCCAGTCATCGGCGCTTGCCGATTTCTGCGTCGACCTCAACGCCAAGGCGAAGGCCGGCAAGATCGATCCGCTGATTGGCCGTGATTCCGAGCTGCGCCGCACCATCCAGGTGCTGTGCCGGCGGTCGAAGAATAATCCGATCTATGTCGGTGATGCCGGCGTCGGCAAAACTGCCATCGCCGAGGGCCTTGCCCGCAAGATCACCGAGGGCGACGTCCCTGAAGTGCTGCGCAACGCCACCATCTACTCGCTCGACATGGGCGCGCTGCTGGCCGGAACCCGCTACCGCGGCGACTTTGAAGAGCGGCTCAAGGCCGTCATGAAGGAGCTCGAAAAGCACCCCGACGCGATCCTGTTCATCGACGAGATCCACACGGTGATCGGCGCCGGCGCGACCTCCGGCGGTGCGCTCGATGCCTCGAACTTGCTAAAACCGGCTCTGGCTTCGGGCAATATGCGCTGTATCGGCTCGACCACCTACAAAGAGTACCGCCAGTTCTTCGAGAAGGATCGGGCCCTGGTCCGCCGCTTCCAGAAGATCGACGTCGCCGAGCCCACGATCCCCGACGCCATCGAAATCGTGAAAGGCCTCCGTCCGTACTTCGAGGACTATCACAAGCTCAAATACACCGATGACGCACTAAAGGCGGCCGTCGAGTTGTCGGCCCGCTACATCAATGACCGCAAGCTGCCCGACAAGGCGATCGACGTGATCGACGAGACCGGCGCTAGCCAGATGCTGCTCCTCGCCGAGAACCGCAAGACCATCATCGACGTCGAGGACATTGAGGCGACAGTCGCCACCATGGCGCGCATCCCGCCCAAATCGGTCAGCAAGTCCGACACCGAGATGCTGCTGAGCCTTGAGGTCGATTTGAAGCGCGTGGTCTTCGGGCAGGACGCGGCGATCTCCGCGCTTGCCTCGGCCATCAAGCTGGCGCGCGCTGGGCTCCGCGAGCCTGAAAAGCCCATCGGCTCCTACCTCTTCACCGGCCCGACTGGTGTGGGTAAGACCGAAGTCGCCAAGCAACTCGCCGACACGCTCGGCGTCGAACTGCTGCGCTTCGATATGTCGGAATATATGGAGCGCCACACCGTTTCGCGGCTGATCGGCGCCCCGCCGGGTTATGTCGGCTTCGATCAGGGTGGCTTGTTGACCGATGGTGTCGATCAGCATCCGCATTGCGTCGTGTTGCTCGACGAAATCGAGAAAGCCCACCCTGACCTGTTCAACATCCTGTTGCAGGTCATGGATCACGGCAAGCTCACCGACCACAACGGAAAGTCCGTCGATTTCCGGAACGTCATTCTGATTATGACTTCCAATGTCGGCGCGATGGAGTTGCAGAAATCGCCGATCGGCTTTGGCCGCAAGCGCGAGCAGGGTGACGACGAAGAAGCGATCAACCGGATGTTCACGCCGGAGTTCCGCAACCGCCTCGACGCCATCATCTCCTTCGGCCCGCTACCGCCGGCAGTGGTGCGTCAGGTCGTCGAAAAGTTCGTTCTCCAGCTCGAAGGCCAGTTGGCCGAACGCGGTGTGTCGATCAACCTCACCCCGGAAGCTGCCGAGTGGCTGGCCTCACGTGGCTATGACGAGCGCATGGGTGCAAGGCCGCTTGGCCGCGTCATCCAGGAGCATGTCAAGAAGCCGCTCGCCGATCAGGTCCTCTTCGGCGAACTGGTCAATGGCGGGTCGGTGACAGTGGCAGTCGTTGGCGTCGGTCCCGACGCCAAGCTCGAACTCATCGCCTCGCCCCCAAGACCGGCAAGGCCCAAAGCCATCCCCGGCCCCAAGGCGACCAAAAAGCCCAAGGCCGAAGAAAAGAACTGAGTTCTAGCAAATTCATCTGAACGGCCCGGAAGCAATCCCGGGCCGTTTCTATTTGTGCCGCAGTCGGTCCCGTCTCAAGTCCGGCGCGCCACGCCGTGAATCGTGGAGGCGTCACTTCCGCGAAGCCCGCAGTCAGGCCCCTTCTCCCGCAAGCGGGGGAAGGTGTCAGCGAAGCTGACGGAAGGGGGCGGCCACACACACCGGATCATGCCATCCCACCCACGGTGTCATTCTCGCGAAGGGGGGTCTAGAACGCCTCACCCACTCCCCTCTCGATCGTCATCCCCAGGCTTGACCCGGGGACCCAACCGCACGCGCCGCTCGGTAGCAGGGTCAAGCCCGGCCATGACGGCAGAGAGCTGCGCGCTTGGAGCTAAAAACCGACGTCCATTCAGTCCCTTACGTGAACCTCACCCCGCCCTTACGCACGGTGTTCCCACCCCGTCGTACATTCCCCCCATTCACCCGCACGGACGGGAAGCGCAGCGGACGCTGTGGGTGGAGCGGGTGGGGAGGCATTCGTAGCCACTCCAGGCTGATCTGGATCGCGACGGCCATAGCCGCCCCCATCCCCGACGCCCAAAATCCCGTACCCCGAGGCGAAGGCGTCTCAACTAAATACATACCAAAGGCGCAAGCGCCTCGGGGACCGTTCTGCTCCTCCTCAGCAGCAGGAGAAGGTTCTTTGACATCGCCGGTGGCCGGTGGACGTCTTTGCACGTCCACAAATCAGCGGTTGGACTTCGTGGCGCACTTGCGCCACGAAGGACAGAGCACAAGAGAAGCTACGGTGGGCTCGCCTAGAGCCTGGCTCGGGCCACCAAAAACCACGGCATGGTTGCAACATAGACTGCGGCCGGGACGAGCAACGCCTCGAACGCCAGCCCGGCAAAAGCAAAAGCACCGGCCAGTGCCCCAAGGCAGAGCGCGGCCCACACCATCAGATGCTGGGCCCAGCGCCAGCGCGGGGCCTTGCCTCTGACCGCCAATGCGAGGTCCTGGCCCGCGGCAAACAGCGTGCCCGTGACGAACGTTGCCCCAAGTCGGGCGGCGCCGATCGGTTGCAGGACAGCATTCTGCGCTCCTGCTGCCGCAGCCAATGGCAGCATCGATTGCATCGGTGGAAACCCGCCGAGATGTAGGCCCAACGTCAGCGAAATACCGATGACGACGAGGCAGAGGGTCAGCGCCGGCCCGTAGCTCGCATTCGATCGCGCCAGCAACGAGCCGAGGAAACTGCCGACAAAGAACAGAAAGATCAGCCCCGCGGGAAGCACCAAAGCCCAGCCGGCACCATTGGCCAGCCCCGTGCCCAATTGGGTGGTGTTGCCGCTCATGAACGATGTGTAGAACCCGCCAAGCGAGATGAACCCGACCGCATCGACAAAGCCGGCGGAGGCGGTGAGGATCAGGCCCAGGCTCAGCGCGCGGACCGGTGTCATGGCTCAGCCGAGCGCTGCCGAGATCGCCGCCGCGAGCGCCTTGAGTTCGGCTTCGTCGGCCTTGCCCTGCCCATGGCCACCCAATTCCTCGCCCTCATAGGCGGGGATCAGATGAAAATGCAGGTGAAACACCGTCTGCCCCGCCGATGCTTCATTGTACTGCACCAGCCTGACACCTGTGGCGCCTGTCGCCGCCTTCACAGCCCGCGCCAGCCTCGGCAGATATCCTGCAACCTTGGCCATCGCGACGGGGTCCGCATCGAGCAAATTGCGCGAAGCCGCCTTGGGGATCACCAGCGTGTGGCCGCGCGATTGCGGGAAGATATCCATCATCACAAGGACAGCCTCGTCCTCGAACACTTTCACTGCCGGGGTATCGCCTGCCAGGATCTTCGCGAAAATATTCGTCGGATCATACGAGGTCACGAAGCGGCTCCTGCCAGTTGCAGCAATGCGTTCGAGCCCTCGCCATACTCGGCCATCGTTTCCTCGATGACGTCCACGGCGCGATTGGTCCCGTCCTCGAGCAGCAGCTTGTCGCGCAGCGCCGTCGCCGCGGCCACATAGGCAGGCGTCGTATCAAGGTCCTCGAGCGCGGACGCCAGGATCTGCGGCGTCAGTTTCCTAAGCCGGACCGGCTGCGGACCAAGCCCAAGTTCGTAAAGCAGCCGCCCCCAATAAGGCTGGTCGAAGAACTGCGGCACCGCAAAGCTCGGCTTACCGGCATAGAGCCCAGTATGCACAGTGCCCGCCCCGCCGTGATGCACGACGGCCTTCATGTGCTCGAAGAGCTTCGAATGCGGCGCCTTGTCGATGACGTGCACGGTGTTCGGCAGCAGATCTTCCTTGACCCCGCCCCAGCCCTTGCCGATCACCGCCCGGCCGCCCCACATCTTCAAGGCTTTGGTGATGATCTCGGTGTTGCGCTGCGACCCAAAACTCATCGAGCCGAAGCCGAGATAGATCGGCGCCGGCCCTTTGCTCAGGAAGTCCTGGAATTCGGGTGAGGGCGTCCAGCCGCTCGTATCCTCGAGCCGCCAGAAGCCGGTGATCACATTGGTCTCCGGCCAGTCGCCAGGGGCAGGGGAAATCGTCCCTGAATACGCATGCAGCGTCGGCAGCGGCTCACCATGCGAATTGGTCAGGAAGCCGCCCTTCTTCTTGGGCTTTAACCCTAAGACACTACGGCGCAACCGGTCGCGGGGGAGATCCCAGTAGCCCTGTTGAACCTTCTGCATCCAGTAGGTGAGCTTGTTGATCATCGGATCGAAGCTCGGCGACTTCGCAAACGGTTCGCGATTGAAACGGTAGAGCAGGGGGTCGATCGGCGCGCCGTCATAGCCGAAGAACGGAAATTCTGCTGTGGGATTCAGCGGCTGGAAAACCGTCATGATCGCCGGCACACCCACGGCCTCGGCGATGTCGATGCAGAAGGTCGTGTTGTTCTGGAACACGATGGCGTCGACGCCCTGCGCCATCTCCCAGGCCTGCTTGGCCGCCTGCCGAAGCACTTTCGCGCCATCCCTGAGTAGCGCCGGAGCGTGCAGATAGACGCTCTTGGTCATCGCGTCGTCGAACTGCGACTGCCGAAGGAAGGCCTGAATGTCGCCACCGAGGCTGAAATATTCGATACCGTGGCTTTCGACGTAGCTCTCGAAGTCGCCGGTGGTGCCCAGAACGACTGAATAACCGCGGCGCTTCAGCGTCAACGCCAGCGCCACAAAGGGCTGAACGTCGCCCAGCGTCCCAATGGTCGCGATGGCAATGCGCTTGGTCATAACTCGATCAGGTGTGCCGCGGCCCCGTATGTGGGTCCTTCAGCGCCGAAAAACTACCTCTGCACAGCGGAGTCAACTGGCTCAGGGCTAAGTGCAGGCTTCTGGCGCACAAAGCGGAAATAATTCCAGAACGCCAGCGTCGTAAGCGTCACCGGGACATAGTGAAATCCCCGCCTGATCAAGAACAAGGCAATCCCCGCTGCCATGTTCGCCGACATCGGCCCTGGCCCCATCGCCGACGTGAACGCCGAGGGCACGATGTGCCGATAGAGCAAGTCGCCGCTACGGTAGAACCCCAGCGCCCGCTGGGCGAACGCTCGCTTCGAGCCCGCATAGTCCACCAACTCCGGTAGGCCCATGTCACCATGGAACTCGGCCTCCGAGCCCACCGCCCAGACCTCCGGCGGTGTCAGCCGGTCCTTGCCGATTTCGACCATCAGTTCCGTGAGATCGACAAACGTCGTGTAGTTCGCATCCCAGGCGCGTTCTGCCTTGGCGCCATGCGACAGGATCAGCACATCGGCCCGCGCCAGTTTCTCCCGCATTCCGTCGTAGTTGCCTGCTGTAAAATCTGCCCCATGCTTGGCGGTCTCGACAATCCCGCCCAGCCGCTCGATCCGCGTCTTGATGGCCCCCCCAAATGCCCCGCTTGCGCCGGTGATCAGGAATCGCCGCCCGTCGATCTGCGTGCCGGTCCCAAACAGCAAATCGAAGACATTGGTGAAGGACGAATAGAAATTGTTCGGATGCACATGGTGCATCGCGTGGTAGCTCGGATTGACCCACCACAGGCCCTGCCGCCCGCTGATCCGGTCCATATTCATGTGGTTGAGGTCCATCCCTTCCTCGCGGATGGTCATCACCAGCATGTAGGTCCGGATCACCGCGATGAGGGCAATCGGCGGACACGGGAAAACGACAAGGAAAATCAGCGTTCCCGCCATCGAAGTTAGGTATTCGGGCAGGATGTGGTAGAAAATGTTCGCCCACATCAGCTCGGGATGTACCCGCATCTTCCTGTCCAGAAACCGGTGATGCACCCAGTGCCAGCGGGAAAACCGGCGCAGGAGCCGGTTCTTCGAGCGTCCCCAGCGGTGCAGCAGATAGTGCAGGGCATCGAAGATCAGCGTCGACACGATAAACACCACGCTGGCTTCCAGCGCCCAGGCCAGCACATTCCATACGGTGATCTGTGAAAGGTCCATGGGTCCCGTCCCGGCGCCCGGTTGCCCCTCTGGCATATCTGGTCTATCCGCAACGATAACCAGAAGCCCGCGAGGCCAAGATGAAGCTAGCGTTCGTGATCCCCGCTTATAACGAGGAGGCGCTGATCGGCAAATGCGTCGAATCCGTCCTCACCGAGGTCAAGCGCAGCGGTCGTGACGCCGACATCGTCGTCGTGAACAACAATTCCACGGACCGAACCGGCGAAATCGCCCGTTCGTATGCCGGTGTCCGGGTTGTCGACGAAAAGCAGAAGGGCCTCGTTAGCGCCCGCGATGGAGGCTTTCAGGCCACAACGGCCGAACTTGTCGCCAATATCGATGGCGACACGATCGTACCGCCAGGCTGGCTCGACACCGTCTACGAGGAATTCGAGAAGGACCCCAAGCTGGTCTGCCTCAGCGGCCCCTATGTCTATTACGACCTCAGCAGCTGGAATCGCTTCCTCATCAATCTTTTCTACGGCCTTACCTGGCTGATCTACGTCATCAATCACTACGTGCTGCGGGTCGGATCGGTCGTCCAGGGTGGCAATTTCGTACTGAAGCGCGACGCCTGGGTCAAAGCCGGTGGTTTCAACCGCGAGATCAAGTTCTTCGGCGAAGATACCGATGTCGCCGTCCGGCTGAGCAAGATCGGCAAGGTCAAGTTCAGCTTTAAGCTGAAGATGTTAACGTCCGGCCGCCGCCTCGCTGAGGAAGGCGTATTCCGCACAGCTGGTACGTATACGCTGAACTTCTTCTGGGTCACCTTCTCCGGCAAGCCGGCCACCAAGACCCATACAGACATCCGTCCGGGCAGCTAGTCGACCTTCTTGAACGGCGTCAACTCGCTGAGCGCCGCCTGTTCGAGGCCCACCGCAGCTCGCTCCTGCCGCAGAAACCGGCTGATCGCGTCCCGCAGCCCAGGATGACCGACCCAATGCATCGAGTTGACGGTCGACGGCACGTAGCCGCGAGCCAGTTTGTGCTCGCCCTGCGCCCCCGCCTCGACGGTCTTGAGGCCGCGCTGGATGGCGAAGTCGATGGCCTGGTAGTAGCAAAGTTCGAAATGGAGAAACGGCACCTCCCGCATCGCCCCCCAATAGCGGCCATATAGCGTGTCGGCGCCAAGCATGCTGAGCGTGCCGGCAATCGGCATGTCGCCCTCATAGGCGAACATCAAGACGATCTTGTCCGCCATGGCGGCGGACAGCAGCGAGAAGAACTGCCGGTTGAGATAGGGCCGGCCCCACTTCCGGTTCCCCGTATCCTGATAGAACTCGAAGAAGGCATCCCATACGCCCTCAGTGAGATCGCCGCCGGTGAGCCAGCGCACGGTCAGATCCTGCAGCGCGTCCCGTCGCTCCCGTCGTGTCACCTTGCGGTGTCGCGACGACATAGTCTCGAGGTAGCCGTCGAACGAGCCGAAGCCAGCATTGTGCCAATGGTACTGGGTATCGTTCCGGATCAGCCATCCCGCCTCAGCCGCTAGCGCGGTCTCAGCTTCGGGCACGAAGGTGGCATGCAACGTCGAAATCCCGCGCTGCATTGCGTAGCTCTCTGCCGCCGTCAACAGTGCGCGCTTGATACCCGGGTCGTCTCTGGCGGTCAGAAGCTTCGGCGCCGTCACCGGCGTAAATGGCACCGAGCACTGCATCTTCGGATAGTAGGCGCCCCCCGCCTGCTCGAACGCGTTCGCCCAGCCATGATCGAAGACATATTCGCCCTGCGAATGCGTCTTCTCATACGCCGGCAGCAATCCGACGACGCCATCCGCGTCACTGAGCAAAATATGCCGTGGCGACCACCCGGTGCGGCGCGTCGCAGACCCTGATTGCTCGAGCGCCAGAAAGAACGCATGCGCAAGAAACGGGTTCGCGTGGGGATCGCTGGCCGCCACCAGCCCATCCCAAACCTTCGCGTCGATCTTTGACGTGGCGTCCACAATCGTCGCTGTAAGCGTCTCAGCCAATTTCGGGCAGGAATCCTTCGAACACGATCTGGTCGGCGCCGCGCGCAGCGGCCCGCGCGGCCTGCGGCGAGGTAATAGTCCACGCCGTGACCGGCATGCCGCGAGCCCGCAGGAACCGAACCACCGGCAGATAGATGGAGATGTTGCGGCACGAAATGAAGGAGAAGCGCGTCCAGGGCCAATGCAGCATATGACGCAGCACGAACTTCTTCCACCGCCGCATCCCCAGATCCCAGGCGGGCTCGTCATAGCCGTAGACAATGATCCCCAGCGGCGCCGCCATGCCCTCGCGCCTCAGCGCGATCAACAGTTTGGGGTCGAATGACTCAATGGTGTAAGGGCCGGTGTAGCCTTCGAGCGCCCTCGCTACCGCCGCAGCCAGCGCAGCGGTCTTCTGTTCATCGCGCTGTTGCTTGAGTTCGATCTGCAGCATCGTTCGGCCACCGATCAGCGCGAGGAACTCCGTAAACCTCGGCGGCACTTCGCCTTCGGCGCTGCCGGTCAGCGTCAGCTTCTGCACATCGGCGATGGGGCGCGCGTCGGACAGTCCGCGCGCAGTGGTCAGCCGGTCGAAATCGTCATCGTGAAAAATGAACGGTACGCCGTCGCTCGACAACTGGACGTCGCATTCGATCGCATAGCCGTGTTTGATCGCCGCCTCGAACGCCGAGGGCGAATTCTCGATCACGCCGCGCTGGCGGTCATGGAGACCGCGGTGCGCGATCGGCCGTGGAAACAAAGCGGTCACGACTCGGGCTCTCGATGGTGCCGCTAGCCCTCGATCTCCACGACGGCCTCGACCTCGACTGCGGCGCCGAGGGGCAGGGAGGCGACACCGAAAGCGGCCCGCGCATGCTTGCCCTTGTCGCCCAGCACGCCAACCATGAGGTTGGACGCGCCATTGGCAACGAGATGCTGCTCTGTGAAATCAGGGGTCGAGGCCACCAGTACGGTCAGCTTCAGCACGCGCTTGATCGCGGTCAGTTCAACGCCGCCCGAATAGACGATCTCGCTCAGGATCTTAAGCGCAGCAAGCTCGGCAGCGTTGCCGCCCTGGACGACATTCATCGTCTCGCCGAGCGTCCCCTGGACCACGCCGCCTTCGTTGGAAGAAATCTGGCCCGAGACGTAGAGAATGTTCCCCGTCCGCACGACCGGCACGTAGCTGGCCACCGGCGGCACGGGCCGCGGCAGTTCGTAGCCATACTCATGGAGCTTCTCGATCGGGGTGCTCATTTCGTCTTGCCTTCTTCGATTTCAACGTCACTCGGTCGCGACCTGCGCCGACCATATAGCTTGCCGCGCACCACCGCGTCCCGTCCGAAACGCGTCCTGACCCGATCCATCGCACGTTCCGCCGCCGCCTTGCGAGCGACACCGGGCTCGATCAGATCGACTGGATCCTCGTCTTTTGCCGCGCTCAGACCCGAAATCCCGATGCCGATCAGGCGAAAAGCGGTGCCGTCGATCTCCCGCGCCAGCAATTGGCGGCCGGTCTCGTAAAGCACATTGGCCAACTGGCTGGGAATCATCAAATGCCGCGCCCGGGTGCGCAGCCGAAAACCTGCCGATTTGAGCTTCAGCGTCACCGTGTCGCCAACCAGCTGTTTTGCCTTGAGCCGGTCCGACAGACGCTCGGACAACGCCAGCAATTCTGTCGAAAGCTCTTCGAAGTCCCGCATATCGCTGTTGAACGTTGTCTCCGACGAGACCGTCTTCATCTCGCCATCGATGCTCACCGCGCGCGTATCGTCTCCCAGCGCCAGCCGGGCGAGGCGCGCACCGGTCTCACCATATCGGCGCATCAAATCTTCGGGCTGTGTGGCCTGCAATTGACCGATCGTGTCGAACCCATCCTTGCGCAGCGTCTCGGCGAAAACCTTGCCCACCCCGTAGATCAGGCCCACGGGCTGTGCCGCGAGGAAGGTCAGTGTCTCGGCCTTGCCGATCACCGCGAAACCCCGCGGCTTGTCGAGATCGGATGCGACCTTGGCGAGGAATTTGTTGTGGCTCAGCCCGACCGAGATGGTGATCCCGATCTGCGTTTCCACGTCCCGCGCGAACTTCGCGAGGGCAACGGCTGGCGCCGCCTTGTGCACCGCACGCGTGCCGGTCAGATCGAGGAATGCCTCGTCGATCGAGAGCGGCTCGACCAACGGCGTCAATTGATCCATCAGCCCGCGTACCTGCCGGCTGACCTCAACATACTTGGCCATATTGGGCGGGATGATCACCGCGTCCGGGCAAAGCTTCCGCGCCGTGAACATGGGCATTGCCGACCGGACGCCGGCCTGCCGGGCTATATAGCAGCACGTAGACACCACGCCCCGCACCCCGCCGCCGATGATCAGCGGCTTGTCGAGCAGCGTCGGATCATCCCGCTTTTCAACGGACGCATAGAAGGCATCGCAATCGACATGCGCGATGCTGAGGCTGTCGAGCTCGGCGTGAGCGAGCAGCCGAGGCGAGCCGCAATCCGGGCATCGCGCAGGGGCCGTTTCCCGCTCTGTAGTCCAGCCGCAGGTCCGGCAGAGGATGTTGAGCGACGGCACGACTCATCCTGCCGGATTGAGCTTCGCCCAGACCCGCATCACGGTTTCGGGCTTAAGCGAATTGGCGGCGCAGATGGCGAGCAGCAGCGGCTCATTCTGCACCACGTAATCGACCAGCCCCCGCGCGAAGGTTTGGCTGCCCACACCGCGCCGCAGTCCGTCTGGGCTGATCCCGGTTGTGCCCATGAATTCAGCCAGTTGCTCGGGATTTTCGGCAAGATGGTTCAAGCACAGATCGGCCAGTTCTTCGGCCGTCGGTTGCGTCGCTTTGAGGGCCAAAGGGAGCCATCCATTACGTGTTTCGTAAGCGATTGATGTTACCCGAGGGTTCGGGCAGAACACAGTGCCCTTTGTGCCACGCGGGATTCTATGCCCAAGACAGTCATGATCGTCGAAGATAACGAGCTCAACATGAAGCTCTTCAACGATCTGCTGGAATCGCGGGGTTACTCGATCATTCAGACCCGTAACGGCATGGAAGCGATTGGCCTCGCCCGCGCGCACCATCCTGACCTGATCCTGATGGATATCCAATTGCCGGAAGTGTCAGGTCTGGTCGTCACCAAATGGCTCAAGGAAGACGACGATTTGCAGTCGATACCGGTGATTGCCGTGACCGCTTTCGCCATGAAGGGCGACGAGGAGCGGATCCTCCAGGGCGGCTGTGAAGGCTACATCTCCAAACCCATATCGGTGCCTCACTTTTTGGAAACGATTGCCCGCTACATTGGGCCCGCCAACTGAGACCGTAGGGTCTCGATCTCCCTGGTATTTTCAAGCGTCGAAGGGGCGGCCGGTCTTTGACAGCTCGCGTGCTGATCGTTGACGATATTCCTACCAACGTTCGCCTTCTCGAAGCGCGGCTGACGGCGGAGTATTTCGAGGTCCGGACGGCATCGTCCGGGCGCGAAGCGCTGGCTATTCTCGACGAAGACCAGACCGACATCGTCCTGCTCGATGTGATGATGCCCGAGATGGATGGCTTCGAGGTCTGCCAGCGGCTGAAGGCCGATCCGAAGACCGCCCACATCCCGGTGGTGATGATCACCGCACTCGACCAACCGTCCGACCGCGTCAAAGGCCTCCAGGCCGGCGCCGACGATTTCTTGACCAAGCCCGTGGACGACGTGCAGCTCATGGCGCGCGTCAAAAGCCTGGTACGCCTCAAGGCACTTACCGACGAGCTACGTTCGCGCGCTCAAACCGGCCAGGAAATCGCCATCGAAGACGCCATGCGCGCGATGGACGCCGCCAATTCCGAAGGCGGCAAGATTCTTCTCATCGACAATGACGCGCGCAGTGCCGAGCGCATGAAGGGCTATCTCAGCGTCAGCCACCATGTCGATGTCCTCGAAAATCCCGCCGATGCGGCTCTTCAGGTTTCCGGCGGGCAGTATGAACTCGCAATCGTCAGCATGGCGCTGGGCGACTTCGACCCGCTCCGCGTATGCTCGCAGATGCGGACGCTGGAGCAGACCCGCGGCCTGCCGATCCTTCTCGTCGCCGACGATGTCGATCGGCCGCGCGTCGTTCGCGGCCTTGACCTCGGCGTCAACGACTTCATCATGCGGCCGGTCGAGCGCAACGAACTTGCTGCCCGTGTGCGCACCCAGATCCGCCGTCATCGCTACGCAGCCGAGTTGCGCCAGAGCGTCACCAACACGCTTGCCCTCGCGGTTACGGACGAACTCACCGGGCTCTACAACCGCCGCTATTTCGACCGCCATCTGTCGCTGATGCTGGAGAAGGCGCGCGAGCAGGAGAGGGACATGGCGGTCATGCTGATCGACATGGATTTCTTCAAATCGGTCAATGACAACCATGGCCACGACATCGGCGACGCTGTGCTGCGCGAGTTCTCCGAACGCCTCCGCCGCAATATCCGGGGCGTCGATCTCGCCTGCCGTTTCGGCGGCGAAGAGTTCGTCGTACTGATGCCCGATACCGACTACCGGCAGGCCCAGGGCGTGGCTGAACGGGTGCGCATGGCCGTCGCCGAGCGTGGCTTCGAGACTACGGAACTGCGGCCGCTGACCGTGACGTGCTCCGTCGGCGTTGCCCTCAACGAACACCACACCGACACGCCCGAGATGATCCTCAAGCGGGCCGACGTCGCCCTCTATCGGGCCAAGCGCGAAGGCCGCAACCGCGTTGTCTTCGACGCGGCCTAGCCTCGTAAGCATTTGAGTCAAATGCGATTGTGGTAAGGTTAGCGCTTCACTAACCCGTCCGGCATTTGTTGAAACTCCGGCCGAAGCCGCTAAGGGTGAGCCCAACGAGATGGCGCACAGGGTGTCATCGAAAGTTCCCTACGGTCACCTCAGGTCCGCCGCAACTCCTGAAGACTGTAGGGCCGGCTGGTCCGGAGCTGCTGCGAGGCCCTCGGGCCCCCTTCTCCGGACCGGCCACTCATTCTTTTCCTGCTCCGTCCTTCGCCACCCGAGCGGGTCACGAAGTCCGACCGCTACAGTCGCGCCGGGGTGATGGCTTGGGCGTGGGTCCTGCCAAAACAAAAAAGCCCCGCACTGGCGGGGCTTTCGAGATCGGCATGAAACCAGATTACTTGATCTTGGCTTCTTTGAATTCGACATGCTTGCGCACGACCGGATCGTACTTCTTGAAGCTGAGCTTCTCGGTCTGGGTGCGCGAATTCTTCTCGGTCACATAGTAGAATCCGGTATCGGCGGTCGACACGAGTTTGATCTTGATCGAGGCGGCTTTTGCCATGGTCTTGTCCTTGGAAACAGGCCGCCCGTAGGCAGGGCCTTCAAATTTGCGCGCAACCTACGGATTTAGCCTGCAATGTCAAGCTGCGCGGGGCCTAGGGGTAGTCGGGCAGGGCAGGATCGCGGCCCGTACGGTCAAACCCGTGCATCCGCTGCGCCCATTGCAGGCCGACCACGGCGCCCTTGAGGGAAGGCAGGATCAGCAGCGGCAGAATCACGGCCGCCGGAACCATGGTCACGACGTAGACCCAAGGCGCGATCTCGTAAGTGAGTTCGAGATGCAGCATGAGCCCGACGATCAGATGGCCGACGATCAGGATCGACAGATAGGGCGGGAAATCGTCGGCGCGGTGATGATGCAGTTCTTCGCCGCAGAATTCACAGCTCTCAGCGATCTTGAGATAGCCGCGGAACATGTGGCCCTTGCCGCAGTGGGGGCAGCGCAGTTTTGCGCCGTTCCAGACCGCCTGGGCGACCGACCGTGTTTCAGCTTGCGAGGTGACCGTGACAGGCATCGGCCTATCTCCTGCGACCCTTGGGTCCGTACGACCGAGATGGGCGCTTTTGCCCGCGCTTCACAGATGACGGTTTGACGCGGGTTCCCTCTGACAGAAGCTCGAACCGGAGGGCTCCGGCGACGGGCGCAGCTTCGAGGAGGCGAACCTGCACATTGTCGCCGATGCGGAACATTTCGCCCGTACGGTCGCCAACCATCGCCTGCATCTCTTCGACGAAGCGATAGTAGTCCTGGCCCAGCGTCGAGGCCGGGATGAAGCCGTCGGCTCCGGTTTCGAGCAGGCGAACGAACAGTCCCGAGCGTGTGACGCCGGAAATTCGGCCCGAGAACTCGGCGCCGATCTTGGTGGCGAGGAACTGCGCCAGCAGCCGGTCGGAGGTTTCCCGCTCGGCGATCATGGCGCGCCGCTCGGTCGAGGAAATGTGCTGCGCGATGTTCTGCAGCCGCGCAACTTCGCCATCGGTCAGCCCGTCATTGCCGAAGTCGAGGGCCCTGATAAGCGCGCGGTGCACGATGAGATCGGCATAGCGCCGGATCGGCGAGGTGAAATGCGCGTAGCGGTCGAGGTTGAGCCCGAAGTGACCGTAATTCTCCGCCGCGTATTCAGCCTGCGCCTGTGAGCGCAGCACCATTTCCGAAACCTGCTGGGTCTTGTTGTCCTGCTTGGCCTTGGCGAGCACACGGTTGAAGTCGACGGGCCGCACCGCATCCGACTTGCCGAAGCTCAGTTCGAGCGAGCCGAGAAATTCGCGCAGCGCATCGAGCTTCTCGCGGCTGGGCGTATCGTGGACGCGGTAGAGCAGCGCCGATTTGTGCTTCTCGAGTGTCTCGGCGGCCGCCACGTTAGCGGCGATCATCATCTCCTCGATGAGCCGCATCGCTTCGAGCCGCTCTGGCGTGCGCACATCGGCAACCATGCCCTTGGCATCGAGCACGATCTTGCGCTCGGGCAGATCGAGGTCGAGTGGGCCACGTTTGTCACGGGCCTTCACCATCACGGCATAAGCCGCATAGAGCGGCTTCAGGATCGGCTCAAGCAGGGGGCCCGTCTTGTCGTCCGGACGGCCATCGATCGCCGCCTGCACCTGCTGGTAGCTGAGCTTGGCAGCGGAGCGGAAGATAATGCGGTGGAAGCTGTGCGTCTTCTTACGACCCTCGGAGTCGAACACCATTCTGACCGCCAGCGAGGGGCGGTTCTCGCCTTCCTTCAGCGAGCAGAGATCGTTGGAGATACGCTCGGGCAACATCGGCACCACGCGGTCGGGGAAATACACCGAGTTGCCGCGCAGATACGCCTCGCGGTCCAGCGCCGTGCCCGGCTGCACATAGGCCGCGACGTCGGCGATGGCGACGATCACGATGTGGCCGCCCGGGTTGTTCTTGTCCGTGTCCGGCTCGGCATGGACCGCATCGTCGTGATCCTTGGCGTCGGGCGGATCGATGGTGACCAGCGGAATGTGCCGCCACTCCTCGCGGCCCTTGAGCGACGCCTCCTTGGCGGCCTCGGACTCCTTGAGCACCGATGCCGGGAAACGATACGGGATTTCGAGATTGTGGATCGCGATCATCGAGACCGCGCCTTCCGAACTCGGATTGCCGATGACGGCGACCACCTTGGCCTTCTCGATCATCAGCCGGCCAGCGACCTTGACCGTCACCTCGACGAGATCGCCATCGCGCGCCTCACCGAGGTCGCCGGTGTCGATCCGCATCTCCTTCTGCTTGCGGTCGACCGGGACGAGGCGGGCGCCACCATCGTCGAGCCGCACGATGCCGATCTGGCCGCGGCGCGGCTTGTCGAGAATCTTCATCGGCTTGGCGGTGTAGACGGGCAGGGCACCCTCGCCGGCATCGATGCGGGCGAGAATGCGGTCACCGGGCGCCGGCACGACACGGGCGTTCTGAAGCTGCAGGACGATGACGCGCGGCTTGTGGCCCTCGGCATCATCCCATTGCGCCGGAAACGCGTGGAGATTGTCGGGATCGGCGTCGCTCGGAATATCGAGCGTTGTCACCTGCGGCAGGGTGGCCGTGCGGCGCAGCGCTTTGCGCGACCGCGCGATGAAGCCCTCACCCTCCATCTCCTTGAGCAGAAGCTTGAAGGGCGTCTTCATGTCGCCATGGATGCCGAAATATTTGTAGAGGTCGCGCTTGCCGTCGAGATCGGGATGCGCGGCCATCGCCTCGAGGATCGTCGCGCGATCAGGCAGCGTGCCGATCTGATACTGCCGCGGCGCTTTGGATTTAGTGGTTTTGATTGGCGCTTTGGCCATTGGATTCTTTCGTGGTTCGTTGAAACCACTATGTCATTCCCGCGGAGGCGGGAATCCAGACTTTTCTCACGCCCGATGGGCGGGTGATCCCGCACTGGAGACCCGCCTTCGCGGGAATGACACAGTGGGTAAGGAGGCGTCAGGCCTCCTCGGCCTTCTTTGCGGCTTTCTTGGCAGGTGCCTTCTTCGCCGCCGCTTTCTTGGCGGGCGCCTTCTTTGCCGGCGCTTTCTTCGCAGCAGCCTTGCGGGCAGGCTTCTTGCCGCCGGTCTTGGTGGCGCGTTCGGCGAGCAGCTCGAGCGCCTGCTCGATAGTCACGTCTTCGGGTTTGGTCGATTTGGGGATCGTCGCGTTGATCTTGCCCTGGTTCACATAGGGCCCGTAGCGGCCATCGCGCACCGAGATGATGCCCTCGGCATGCTCGAACGTCTTGATCGCCGCGATCGGCGCGGCGCTGCGACCGAAGCGTCCGCCGCCGGCGGCCTTCTGCGCGAGCAAATCGACAGCACGGTTGAGACCGACGGAGAACACCTCTTCCACATCGGGAAGGTTGGCGTATTTGCCGTCATGCAGGATGAACGGGCCGTAGCGGCCGATGCCCGCGCTGATCGGATTCCCCGTTTCCGGGTGAAGTCCGACCGCGCGGGGCAGCGTCAGCAACTGCAGCGCTCGCTCAAGCGTCAGGCTATCGGGAGTCCAGCCTTTGGGCAGGGAGGATCGCTTCGGCTCGTCGCCGTCGCCAAGCTGCACATATGGGCCGAAACGCCCCGACTTCAAGAGCACGTTGAGTCCGGTGGCCTCGTCTACGCCCAGGATCCCGTCGCCGGCCGCCTGCGAGTCTGCGCCGCCCGTGGCAGCGTCGGAGAGCTGCATGGTGTGCTTGCATTCGGGATAGTTCGAGCAGCCGATGAAGGCGCCGAATTTGCCGAGCTTCAGCGACAGCTGGCCGGTGCCGCAGGTGGGGCAGCGGCGCGGATCGGAGCCATCGGCCTTGGCCGGGAAGATGTGGTCCTTGAGCGATTCATTGAGCGCATCGAGCACCTCCGAGACGCGGAGGTCCTTGATCTCGTTGGTCTGGTGCGTGAAGTCGGTCCAGAAGTCGCGTAGAACGTCCTTCCAGCGTAGATTGCCAGCCGAAATCTCGTCGAGCTTTTCTTCGAGGCCGGCGGTGAAGCCGTACTCGACCAGCTTGGCGAAGAAGTTCTCGAGGAACGCCGTAACGATGCGGCCGCGATCCTCGGGGACCAGCGCGCGCTTTTCGAGACGGACATAATTGCGGTCCTGCAGCACCGTGATGGTGGCGGCGTAGGTGGACGGGCGGCCGATGCCGAGCTCTTCCATCTTCTTGATGAGGCTCGCCTCGGAATAGCGCGGCGGCGGTTGGGTAAAATGCTGCTCGATCAGCGCTTCTGCGAGCTTGGGCGTATCGCCGACGGCGAGCGCGGGAAGCTCGCGGCTGTCCTCGTCGTCCTCGTCATCGTCCTTTTCCGACTTCGCCTCGACGCCATAGACGGCGAGGAAACCGGGGAAGGTGACGACCGAGCCGACGGCGCGCAGCGTGATGTCACGGCCAGGCGCATTAACCGCGATGTCAGCAGTGGTGCGTTCGATCTCGGCTGGGCGCATCTGCGATGCGAGGGTGCGGCGATAGATGAGGCCGTAGAGCTTGCGCTGATCGAGATCGCCGACCGTCTCGGGGTGCCGGAACATGTCGGTGGGGCGGATGGCCTCGTGCGCTTCCTGCGCGTTCTTGGCCTTGTTCTGGTAGATGCGCGGCGTCGGCGGCAAATAGGCCGTGCCGAACTCTTTCTCGATGGCGCTGCGGGCCGAGGCGATGGCTTCGGGCGCCATGTCGATGCCGTCGGTTCGCATATAGGTGATGACGCCGTCCTCATAGAGACGCTGCGCGAGCTGCATGGTGCGGCTCGGCGAAAAGCCTAGGCGCGAGCTGGCGTCCTGCTGCAGCGACGAGGTGGTGAAGGGCGCGTAGGGATTGCGCTTGGTGGGCTTCTTATCGACCGAGCGGATTTCGAAACGGCCGGCCTCGATGGCGGCCTTGAGCTTCGCCGCTTCATCGCCATTGGCGATGCCAAGCTTGTCTGTGACCTTGCCATCGACCGAATAGAGTCGGGCGTCGAATGCCTTGCCCTTTTCGAGCAGACGAGCGTCCACCGACCAATATTCGACCGGCTTGAAGCGCTCGATCTCGGATTCGCGGTCGGACACGATGCGCAGCGCCACCGACTGCACGCGGCCGGCCGAGCGCGAGCCGGGCAGCTTGCGCCAGAGGATTGGCGAGAGGGTGAAGCCGACCAGATAGTCGAGAGCGCGGCGCGCCAGATAGGCATCGACCAGCGGGATGTCGATCTGCCGTGGGTTCTTCATCGCCTCGGTGATCGCCGATTTGGTGATGGCATTGAACACGACGCGGCTGACCGGCTTGTCCTTGATCAGCTTCCTCTGCTTGAGCACGTCCAGCACATGCCAGGAAATGGCCTCGCCTTCGCGATCGGGGTCGGTTGCAAGGATCAGCTCGTCCGCGTCCTTGAGGGCATTGCCGATATCGGCAAGCCGCTTCTTGGACGCGGTATCGACCTCCCAAATCATCGAGAAATCGTCGTCGGGCAGAACCGATCCATCCTTGGCGGGCAGGTCGCGCACATGGCCGTAGCTGGCGAGGACTTCGTAGTCGCTGCCCAGATACTTATTGATAGTCTTTGCCTTGGCCGGGCTTTCGACGACGACCAGTTTCATACGCTATGCTTTCGGAGGGTGGTTCAACGCGGCGGAAAATGGTGGAGCGGGCTGGCGCTGTCAACCTCGCCAAATGCCAGCTTTTCCATTCCCCTTTAGGGGAAGATTTTTGTGACCTATGATCTGAGTGCCACCAATTGCCCGCTCGACCACTCGATCCGGTTGCCGAGATCGAGCTCCAACAGCAACATCTGGACCGTACTGACGCTGAGCCCGGTGACCGTGATCAGCTGATCGACTGGAATGGGCGTGACGCTTAGCGCTTCAATAAGTTTGGCGCGGTCGTCGTTTGATGGCTCGGCATCGAACGAGACCTCGCCAATGTCCGGCTCCCAATCGGGCTCGAGAAGGACATTGCGCGACGGATCGGCCTCGCTCAGCGTCTCGATGATGTCGGCGGCCGAGGTGATCAGCTTCGCACCTTGCTGGATAAGATGATTGCCGCCTTCCGACCGCTGATCGAGCGGTGAACCGGGGACGGCGAACACATCGCGGTTCTGTTCCAGCGCAAGACGCGCCGTGATGAGCGAACCGGAGCGCTTGGCGGCCTCGACGACAACCACCCCAAGTGACAGTCCAGAGACGAGGCGGTTACGGCGTGGAAAATCTTGCGCGCGCGGCTGCCAGCCGATCGGCATTTCGCTGACCAGCATGCCGCCATGCTCGACGATGCTGCGGGCAAGCGGGACATTCTCGTCAGGATAGATGTGGTTCATGCCGCCTGCGAGCACCGCAACCGTGCCGGTCGTGAGGCTCGCTTTGTGGGCAGCGGCATCGATGCCGCGGGCGAGACCCGAGATCACGGTGTAGCCGCTGGCGCCGAGCTCGCTGGCCAGCAGTTGGGTCATGCGCTGACCAGCGGCCGAAGCGTTGCGGGCGCCGACCATGGCGACCGTGCGCAGCAAATCTAGAGTGTCGCCGCCAATCACCGACAGAAGCGGTGGCGCGCCGGAGATGTGGTGCAGCAAAGGCGGGTAATCGCTCTCGCCCGAGGCGACTAGGCGTCCGCCGAGCTTGTCGAGCGCCGCGATCTCGTCCTCGGCTTCGGCGACGCTCGGGATGCGCGAGCCGATCCCGACGCGGCCGGCCAATTTGGGCAGGGCGGCAAGGGCGGCTTCTGCGGAGCCGGTGCGGTTCAGAAGCTGCCGGAAAGTGACAGGGCCAACGTTGTCAGTGCGGATGAGACGGAGCCAGGCGATCTTTTGTGACGGACTGAGTGTCGTGCCCGCCGGTTTCGCCATCAGGGTTGGCTGGCCTTCTTATCAGAGCCGATCTTGGGCTCGGTGTTGTTCAGCAGCCGGCCAATGTTCTCGCGATGCTTGTAGAACAGGAGCAGCGCGAGGACCGCGGCGGTTCCTGCGAGGCGAACGCCATCGAAGACATAACCGAAGATCGGTGCAGTGGCCGCGGCCGTGAGGGCCGCTAGCGACGAGTATCTCTGCGCGAAGGCAATGACCAGCCAGGTGGCGCAGAAGATCAGCCCCACCGGCCAGCTGAGACCTAGAAGTACGCCGATGAAGACTGCGACGCCCTTGCCGCCTTTGAAGCTTAGCCAGACGGGAAACAGATGCCCGAGGAAGGCCGCAGCGCCCGCGACGCAAAGGATCCAGCCGCCTTCGGACTCGATTGTCGGTACGGCGAAGCCGACGAAGAAGGCACGCGCGATCAATACGGCGACAGCGCCTTTGGCGGCATCCATCACCAGCGTTGCGGCGGCGAGTTCGCGGCGGCCCGTGCGCAAAACATTGGTCGCTCCGATATTGCCCGAACCGATCTTGCGCACATCGCCCAGTCCCGCAGCCCCAGTGATCAGCAGGCCAAACGGGATCGAGCCCAGGAGATATCCGACGATTGCCGCCAGCGCATAACCGATCATGTCGCCCCCTCCGCCCACTCAGCATGGCGGAAGACGGAGCGTCCTGCAACGAAGGTCTGCATGACCGCGCCCTGCATGCGCGCACCTTCGAACGTTGTGTTGCGCGACCGCGAGAGCAGATCGCCCTCGGCAACGACCCACGGGAAGTCCGTGTCGATCAGGATGAGATCGGCGGGCGCACCCACGGCCAATCGGCCCGAAGCAAGGCCCAGGATCTCGGCGGGGCGCTGGGTCATGGCGCGCAGCATGGTCATCAGCGGCACATCGCCTGAATGCACGAGGCGCAGCGCGGCCGCGAGCAGCGTTTCGAGCCCGATCGCACCCTCGGAAGCCTCTGCGAAGGGCTGACGCTTCACCTCGCTGTCCTGCGGATCGTGCGCCGAGTGGATGGTGTCGATGGTCCCGATCTTTAGTCCTTCGATCATCGCCTGCCGGTCGTCCTCGTTACGAAGCGGCGGCGACAGCTTGAAGAAAGTCCGATAGGGCGCAACGTCGTTTTCGTTGAGCGCGAGATTGTTGATCGAAATGCCCGCCGATATCGGACCCCGGCCTTTGGCGGCAGCGAGCAAATCCACGGAGCCCGCCGTTGAGATTTGGGCCGCGTGGTAGCGGACGCCGGTCAGTGCCGCCAGCTGCAGGTCGCGGGCCAGCGCGATGGTCTCGGCTTCGAGGGGGATGCCTTTCAGCCCGTAGATAGTAGCTAGAGTTCCCTCGTTCATCACGCCGTCGCCCACGAGCGACTGCTCGTTCGGATAATGGGCGATCGTCATGTCGAAATTGGCCGCATAGCTCATCGCGGCGCGCAACAGGCTCGCCGACTGGATCGACTGTCGCCCGTCTGTCAGGCACACCGCGCCAGCCTCCTTGAGGAGACCGAATTCAGTGATCTGCTCGCCGCGCAACCCTTTGGTGATGGCCGCGGAGGGCAGGACATTCACCTTGGCAGTAGCCGCAGCGCGGCGAATGATGAAATCGACGATGGCGCCATCATCAATGGTCGGCGTCGTATCCGGCATCAGGACGAAGCTGGTGACGCCTCCCGCCGCTGCGGCGTCGGCGGCCGTTGCTAGGGTCTCGCGGTATTCATGGCCTGGCTCGCCAGTGAAGACGCGCATGTCGATGAGCCCGGGTCCCACCACCAGACCTTTGGCATCGACCATCGTCGCGCCATCGGGGACACCTTGCGGAGCGCCTTCGGCAAGTCCCTTGATCTTCCCATCCGCAATCAGCACGGCACCGCGACGATCGGTATTCGACGCGGGATCGACGATACGCGCATTGGCGATGACGATTGGGGCGCTCATGGCTGTACCTGCGTCGGGTCGGCGAGCAATGCGTCGAGCACTGCCATGCGGACGGCTACGCCCATCTCTACCTGCTCGTTGATCACCGAGCGTGGCCCGTCGGCGATCGACGGATCGATCTCGACCCCGCGGTTCATCGGCCCCGGATGCATGACGATGGCGTCCGGTTTGGCGAGCGCGAGCTTCTCGGCGTCGAGCCCGTAGAAGCGGTAATACTCGCGGACCGAAGGGATCAGCCGGCCGGCGGCGCGCTCATGCTGGAGGCGCAGCATCATCACCACATCGACGCCTTTGAGGCCCTCGCGCATGTCGGTGAACACTTCCGTAGCCATGGCCTCGATGCCGCGCGGCAGCAGCGTTTTGGGGGCAATGACGCGGGTTCGCACCTGCATCGCGCCCAGCAGTAGCAAATTCGAGCGAGCGACGCGGGAATTGGCGATGTCGCCGCAGATGGCGACGGTGAGGCCGGCGAGATGGCCCTTGTGCTGGCGGATCGTCAGGGCGTCGAGCAGCGCCTGGGTCGGGTGTTCGTGTCCGCCATCGCCCGCATTGATCACCGAGCAGCCGACCTTCTGGCTCAGCAGTTCGACGGCCCCCGCCGCCGGGTGCCGCACGATGATCACGTCCGGCTGCATCGCATTGAGGGTCGCCGCCGTATCGATCAGCGTCTCGCCCTTGGTCACCGACGATGTCTTCACCGACATGTTAGTAACCTGCGCGCCAAGCCGCTTGCCGGCAATCTCAAAGCTCGACTGGGTGCGCGTCGACGGCTCAAAGAACAGATTGATCTGCGTCTTGCCCGCCAGCGTCGGCAACGTCTTCCGCGGCTGGCGGGAGACCGGGATCATCGCTTCCGCCCGATCGAGCAGATCGAGGATTTCATACTGATTCAGCTGGGAAATACCGAGGAGATTCCGGTGGGGAAAGGGGCGTTGGTCGCCATTGGCCGCCGGATTGGTCATAGAACTCCATCCTCGATGCGGCCGGGGTCTAACGCGCGAGGGCCCGAGGGGCAAGCCGCCTCAGGGATTTATCCTTAGCCGGTCGAGAAAACCCTGGAGAATGTAGGAGGCGGCGAGCTTGTCGACGACCTCGGCGCGCTTGTCCCGGCGCGTATCCGCCTCGATCAGCATGCGTGTGACGGCCGAGGTGGAAAGCCGCTCGTCCCAGAACGCGATGGGGATCGGGGTTTTCTGGCTGAGATTGCGGGCGAAGGTGCGGGTGGACTGGGCGCGGGGGCCCTCTGAGCCGTCCATGTTGAGCGGCAGGCCGAGCACGAGGGCGACTGCGGCGTTTTCGGTGATGAGCTCGAGCAGGCGGACGGCATCGGCGGTGAATTTGGTGCGCTGGATGGTTTCCAGGGGAGTCGCCGAATAGCGCATGCCGTCGGACACGGCGATGCCGATGGTTTTCGTTCCGAGGTCCAGGCCGAGAAGCTTGCCGGTGGGGGGCAGATCGGCAAAGGCGCTGTCATCAATCACGGGACTTCGCTACCTGTCGGGGCTGCTGGAGGCAAGGCATCGATGAAACTCACCTGGTTCGGCGGGACGGCGCTGCGCATCTATGTCGGGGGCGAGATCGTGGTGATCGATGCAGAGGCCGCGCCGGATGAGGTGGATCGTGGGGAATTGCTGGCGGGGGCTGGGCGGGTCGTGAATTTGGCGGGTGATGCGAGTGTGCCCGCCGTCGACCCGGCGAGTTGGCGGCCGCGAGTGGTGCGGCCGTTGGAGGAGGCGCCCCCGGTTGAGATCCTCGCGCTCGGGCCGTCGGCGCTGCTGATTTCGGCGGCGGGGGAGGCACCGCTGGTGATCCTCGGATCAGGGGAACTGCCTCTGTTTGGGCGCTGGGCCGACGGGGCGGTGGTGGTTCTGACGTCGGGGCGAAAGTCGCTGGTGGCGCAGGCGACGGCCCTGCTTGATGTGGCGCGGATCAAGCTTCTGGCCCTGGCGACCGACGAGCAGACACTGGATATCGCGATTTCCGAATTGTCCGAGCATCTTGATGGGGCGGGGCTGGTCTCACTCGAGCCGGGGCTTGCTCTGGAGGTTTGACGGCGGCTAGAAGGCGATCGAACAGGATTTCTCGCATGTCCGTGGACGCAAAGACCGTGAAGCGCATTGGCCGGCTCGCCCGAATCCGGGTCGAGGAGGACGAGGTCGCCAGATACCAGAGCGAAATCAACGCAATTCTGGGCTTTGTCGAGCAGCTTGGCGAAGTGAATGTTGAGGGCGTCGAGCCAATGACCTCCGTGATGCCGATGCAACTGCGCCGCAGGGACGACAAGGTCACGGACGGCAACTAC
Source organism: Devosia sp. (assembly GCA_039918675.1). Lineage (GTDB taxonomy): Bacteria > Pseudomonadota > Alphaproteobacteria > Rhizobiales > Devosiaceae > Devosia_A. The sequence continues at coordinate 15,338 of JBDSHC010000170.1, read as the reverse complement.
CCCGAGCGTATCGTTGCCAATGCGCCGTTGACCGAGGACAATTTCTTCATGGTGCCCAAGGTCATCGAGTAACTATGGCCGTAACGGTCGCGATCGAGACGCCACTGCAGGATGACGTGCGTGAGCTGGTGGCGCTGCTGAACGCGCATCTACTGCCGCTGTCGCCGATCGAATTCCAGTTCAAGATGACCGTCGAACAGATGGCGCGGCCGGATACGACTGTGTTCGTCGCTCGCACGGCGGATGGCCGCGCGGTGGGCTGCGGAGCGCTGAAGCTGGCAGATCGCGGCGAGGCCGAGGTCAAGAGGATGTTCACGCGGACCGATGTGCGCGGGCAACGGGTGGGGTCGGCACTGCTTGAGGCGATCGAAGTGCTGGCGCGGGACAAGGGCGTGTCGCTGCTCATGCTGGAAACCGGCGAGGGGCCGGGGTTTGAGGGCGCTTTTCGGTTGTACGAGAACAGTGGCTTCACCAAGCGTGCCCCGTTCTTCGACTACCCTGACAGCGAATGGTCGCGGTTCTATGAGAAGGGGCTTGCGCCGGTTCCGGCGAGCTGAGGTTGCGGTAATCGCCTTGGCCTTATAGGAAATTCCCACCACTCCTTGCTTCGAGCCCGACTTTGACCGAACTGACCAAGCTGACACTTGCCGCCGCCCGTAAGGGGCTGAGTGCAAAGAGCTTTTCTTCCGCCGAGCTGACCGGCGCCTATCTGAAGGCGATCGAGGCGGCGAATCCGAAGCTCAACGCCTACGTCGCTGTGACGGCTGACCAGGCCATGAAAATGGCCGAGGAGTCCGACGGTAAGATCGACCGTGGGCTGGGTGGACCGCTCGAAGGCATTCCGCTCGGCATCAAGGACCTGTTCGCGACCAAGGGCGTCCACACCCAGGCGGCGAGTCACATCCTTGATGGCTTCAAGCCGGAATATGAATCCTCGGTGACGTCGAACCTCTGGCGCGATGGCGCGGTGATGCTGGGCAAGCTCAACATGGACGAGTTCGCCATGGGCTCGTCCAACGAGACGTCCTATTACGGCCCGGTGTTCAACCCGTGGCGGTCGAAAGGCTCGAACGCGCAGCTGGTGCCGGGCGGCTCATCCGGTGGCTCGGCCGCGGCGGTGACGGCGTGGCTCTGTGCGGCGGCGACGGCGACCGACACTGGCGGTTCCATCCGCCAGCCGGCGGCGTTCACCGGCACGGTGGGGATCAAGCCGACTTACGGGCGCTGCTCGCGCTGGGGCGTCGTGGCGTTCGCGTCGTCGCTCGACCAGGCCGGGCCGATCGCGCGCACCGTCGAAGATGCGGCGATCATGCTGACCTCGATGTCCGGCTTCGACGTCAAAGATTCGACCTCGGTCGATCTGGCCGTGCCGGACTTTGCGGCGGCGGTGGAGCGGGGCGTCAAAGGCCTCACCATCGGCATTCCGCGAGAATACCGGATGGATGGCATGCCCGCCGAGATCGAGGCGCTGTGGCAGCAGGGCATCGCCTGCCTGAAGGCCGAAGGCGCGACGATCAAGGACATCTCGCTGCCGCACACGAAATATGCGCTGCCGGCCTATTACATCGTGGCGCCCGCCGAGGCCTCGTCCAATCTCGCGCGCTATGATGGCGTGAAGTATGGGCTGCGGGTGACCGGCAAGGACATCACCGACATGTACGAGCTGACCCGCGCCAAAGGTTTTGGCGCTGAGGTTCGCCGGCGGTTGATGATCGGCACCTATGTGCTGTCGGCAGGTTATTACGACGCGTATTACGTGCAGGCGCAGAAGGTCCGGACGCTGATCAAGCGCGACTTCGAGATTGTGTTCGCCGACGGCGTCGACGCCATCCTGACACCGGCGACGCCGAGCGCTGCGTTTGGCGTGGGCGACGAAGACATGAATGCCGACCCGGTGAAGATGTATTTGAACGACGTGTTCACGGTAACGGTCAACATGGCCGGCCTGCCGGGCATTGCAGTGCCCGCTGGCAAGGATTCGACCGGCCTGCCGCTGGGCTTGCAGCTCATCGGCAAGCCGTTCGACGAAGAGACGCTGTTCGCGGCCGCCCGCGTCATCGAGCGCTCATCCGGCATCGATTTCACCCCCGAGAAATGGTGGTGACCGACATGCCCGACGATATCTTCTCAACCGCTGAATTCCGCGATGTACCCAAGGACATGTCCAAGCCGCTGCAGGCGCTCTGGTGGATCCGCAAGGGCGAGTTCCGTGTCGGGCCCGAATGGGAGCAGGCGCACGCCATCGTGCAGTCGATGGAAGGCGTGGCGGAATTCGATTGGGTGCATGCGCTGCTGCACTGGATCGAGGCCGACATGGGGAACGCTGACTATTGGTATCGCCGCGCCGGCAAGAAGCGCTCGGCGCCCAGCGTCAAGGCAGAATGGGATGTGCTGGCACAGGCTCTGTCAGGCGTCACCAAGCACTAGCCTGTAGGCCCCTTGGCACGCTGCGAAGAGCGGTGCGCGTCTCACATTCGCAGCGCGCTAGATCGGCCGCTTGTCACAGCGGGAAGGCCGGTTTCGCAGTCTTTCCTCTCACTGCCAAAGCCGACGAAATTGCGTCGGCGTCCGCGTCCCGCACGTTGCGTTTTGGCGGCCAGATCATGGCGCCGCGAACGATGGGCCATAGTCGGGGATAGGTGTGACGAGGAAGGTATTGCTTGTGGACAATTTCGGGAATTCGCGACCTGAAAACGGTGACAAAAAGCCGGTTTGCGACGAACGTAGTGGACCCTACATTGGTCTTAAGTTTACTGCCCTCAAAATCTTCAGGAACTGATCCGTCAGGAGCCACGGGCACTGTAGTGTGCACGACGCTGCCCACCCAGGTGCCTCGAATATAGTCCCCTAGCCATATCCGCCATCCCGAGGGCGGTTCGCCTCGTTCCATTAGGTGGCGACGTTCCTCGTCAGTGGCCGCCACAAGGAGTGGGTTGTTCCCAGCGTACTCGCACACAAAAACGAACATCGCGACCCACGCCGCGAGTAGCTCTTGCGCCCGACGATTGAGGCGCGACGGCTCGCCTAGGATCAGCGGCAGCAAAATAGGCTTAATCTCGTTTTGCAGTTGGCTCATCCAACCATTGTTGCAGTGCATGCAGACGATGCGCAGCCTTCCGGAGGAAGCCTCTCCTGATTTCGTAGCAATTTGCGTGTCTGGACCGTCGCGCCGAAGAATCTCATTCTTGCGCGTGTGGCGGTGTAGTCCGGTTTTCGGCAAGTGCGCGTGCATCCATTGCGGAAATATGTGTTCCTTGCTCATTGGCCCGAGTGAGCTGCAGAAGATGCACGGACCGGCCATAAGGACACTCCTACCGCGCTCGACGAAACGCAGTCATAACTTAGCGGCCGCTTAGCCTCACGCCGCCAGCCTATACACCGACACATGAGACGTTGAATCTGCCTTGAAAGGCGAGCCGATCCAGTCCGCGTGCCGTGATTCCAGCGTGAAGCCGGCGAGTTGCGCCATGAGGTCGAGTTCGGCCGGCCAGACATAGCGGTGGGGCGAGCGGAAGAGACTTGCTTCGCGCCCTTCGCCGAAGCGGAAATGGTGTGACACGACGATCTGGTTGAGCGTGTCGACGGTGTCGAGGCCGATATAGTTCGGCTCGGCAGTGAACACCGTTGCCTCGCGGCCCGGCGGCAGGCGCCGCAGATCGGGGACCCACAGTTCGATCAGGAAGCGGCCACCGGGTAAGAGGTGGCGAGCGGCATTGGTGAAGCAGGCGATCTGCTGCGCCTGCTTCAGCACGTTTGAGATGCCGTTGAAGACTAGGAAGACGAGGGAAAAGTGGCCCGGAACAGTCGCCGACGTCATGTCACCGATGACCACGGGGATTCTCGTTTCGTCGGCCCTGCGGCGAAGCTCTTCGACCATTGGCGGCGCGAACTCGATACCCGAAACGGGGACGCCTCGATCCCTTAGTGGGATGGCCACGCGACCGGTGCCGATCGCCAGTTCGAGCGCAGCGCCACCATCAGCGAGCGCGGCCAGACGATCGACGGTCTGCTGCAGGAGGACCGGGTCGAACATGCCGGTACCGGGCGTGTCGTAGGATTTGGCCGCTTCAGCGTCCCAGATGTCTTTGTGGTCCATGGGCCATTTTTGCCTGCGTCACGATACGAGGCAAGGGGGAGGCTCGGCGGCGGCGTTCCAGGGTGTTGTTTCACTGTTGCAAAAGACCGCAAGCGCCTGCCGAAACGCGGTCAAGTTGGTGTACGTACGTCGTGAAGTTGAGGTGCGTGCCTCGGAAAACCGGAAAACTTTGCAATGTTTGTGAATTGTTACTCGACAATTGCATATGTGATCGCCGGAGACGCCCGCATTTCTCGATGACTCCTATTGCAATAGTAAATACGCGAAGATGTCCGAATATTCCCTTATGCTTTTTGGATTCTCCCGCACAGATTGCCGCCCGGGTTGGACGTTTTCGATGACTAATCGGAGGGTCCTTATGACTGTGTATTCCAGCTTGAGCGCCGCAGCTGCGGCGCCACTTATCGTGCTCGCGTTATCGGGGGCGGCACTCGCCGCGTCGGTGACCAGCGAAGCCTATGGCACCACCAAGGATGGCAAAGCCGTCGAGGTCTATACAATGACCAATGACGGCGGCGCCTCGGTGAAATTCCTGTCCTATGGCGGCGTGATCAGCGAAATCAACGTGCCGGACCGCAACGGCAATCTGGGCAATGTCGTGCTCGGCTTCACCAACATCGGCGATTACGAAGCCAAGAGCCCGTTCTTTGGTGGCCTGATCGGCCGCTACGCCAACCGCATCGCCAAGGGCAAGTTCTCGCTCGACGGCACCGACTACACGCTGAACCTCAACAATGGCGAGAACACGCTCCACGGCGGCAATAAGGGCTACGACAAGGTGGTCTGGACGGTTAAGCCGCTCAACGACACTCAGGCAGAGCTGACTTATCTCAGCCCGGATGGCGAGGAGGGCTATCCCGGCAATCTTTCGGTCAAGGTCGTCTACACCTGGACCAACGATAACGAGCTCAAGATCGAATATGAGGCGACAACCGACAAGCCAACGGTCGTCAATCTCACGAGCCATTCCTATTTCAACCTTGCGGGCGAAGGCTCGGGTTCGATCGAGGGTCATCTGCTGACGATCAATGCGGATGCGATCACCGCTTATGATGGTGGTGGCATTCCGACCGGCGAGATCAAGCCAGTCGCTAATACGCCGTTCGACTTCCGCCACGCGATGCCGATCGGAGCGCGCATCCGCTCCAACGATCAGCAGATGATCAATGGACGTGGCTATGACCACAATTGGGTCATCAACGGCGCCAAGGCCGGCACGGTGAGCGAGGATGCCGTCCTCTACGATCCGGGCAGCGGCCGCATCATGTCGATCGGCAGCGACCAGCCGGGTCTGCAGTTCTACACCGGCAACTTCCTCGATGGTTCGACCTACGGCACGTCCGGCCATGAGTACCGGCAGGGCGACGGCCTCTGCCTCGAGCCGCAGCACTTCCCGGACTCGCCGAACCACCCCGACTTCGCGTCGACGCGGCTCAATCCGGGCGAGACGTACAAGACGGTGACGATCCACAAATTCTGGACCGACGCGTCGTAAGGAAACTGGCGCCGGGTGGTGAGAGCCGCCCGGCGCCTTCACCGAAAAGATGGTGGTAGGCGAGCGCGAGAGCGTTTCTTGCGGCCGCCCCCTTCCATCGCCTTCGGCGCCACCTTCCCCCGCGAGCGGGAGAAGGGCCCGACTGCCGCGGCGGCTACCCCAGCACCACTCGCTTTAGTGACTCGTAATCGTCGAAAAGATGCTCGGGGTCGTGGGATTCGAGGGCTTTGCGTGAATTGTAGCCGAACGTCATGACGCCGGCGGACAGTCCCGCTTTGTGGGCCGCCTCGATGTCGCGGATTTCATCGCCGATGGCGATGACGTGGGCAGGCGACTGCCGGAACGCTCGCAAGACACCACCGAACTTCTGCGCCTTGCCCCAGAGCGATGAGCCGCAGGCGTAGTGGTCGACGAGTTCGGCGGCCGGACCCAGCACATGGCGCACATTGGCCTCGGCGTTCGAGCTGACCAGAGCCAGCTTGACCCCGGCATCGCGCAGCGCCGCGAGCATATCGCCGGCCCCCGAAAACAGCGGGATATCGCCGATGCCGTCGGCGAACAGATTGCGCATGTAGATCGAGATGGCCGGCAGCTTCAGCATCGGCACGCCCAGATAGTTGAGGGCATCGCGGCTCGACAGATCGCGCAGGGATTCGATCTCGTCCGGCTTCACGCGCTTGAGGCCGAAATGGTCGGACGTCTGGTCCAGCGAGGCAATGAACCACGGAAAGCTGTCTGCCAGCGTGCCGTCGAAATCGAAGATGGCGAGCGAATATTTTGGCATCGGGCGTCGTGTGTGCCGCGATGCGGCGGCGCGGTCAATCAGTCAGCCGCGAAAGCTCACCGACGCGCCTTCATGACCGACGGTTGTGGTGTCGACTAGTTTGCTGACCAGCACGTCGACCTCCATGCCCAGATAGACGCTGCGCTCGCCGTGGAAACTGCCCGAGAGCGGGCGGGCCTGGCGGGGGTCGCGGGCGACGCCGACGCGGATTAGATCGCGATTGCCGACGATGCCATTGGTGGGGTCGAACTCGACCCAGCCGGCACCGGGCAGGAAGATCTGAACCCATGCGTGGGTAGCGCCGCCACCATGGAGGCGGGCTTCGTCGCGGGCGGGGACGTAGATGTAGCCGGTGACGAAGCGGGCGGCGAAGCCAAGATGTCTGGCGGCCTCCATCATCAGCAGCGTGAAGTCACGGCAGGTCCCGCGCTTGCGCTCGAGCGTGAGGGCGGGCTGCTGCGTGCCGGGGTCGGTGCGGCGGCTGTAGCTCAGGGTCTCGCTGACGGCGTGGGTGAGCTTGAGGAGCAGCTTGGCGGTATCCATCGTGCCGGTTTTGGGTGCGAGCCGCTTCGCCCATGCCTCGACCGCGGGGTCAGGGTAGTGGACGGTGCGATAGGCTTCGAGGTCAGCCAGCGTCTCGGGCTCATAGGTGAACGGCCAGGTTCGAGCGGCATCGTCGGTATCGAAGTGCAGGCCGGCGAGGGGCGTGTGTTCGAGCGTGATGGAGCTCTCGAAGGTGAGCTCGCGCGCCATCTCGTCAAACTCGACCAGGGCGATCTGGTTGTTGAAGACGTCGTGAATCCAGTTGGTGCTTGCCGGGGCAGGCGTGACGTTGCGCTCGGCGAGGATCAGGCGCTGTTCCTGGCTGTCGCGGGGGCGGAACAGCCAGCGATGCTCGCCGAAGCCGACAGGTTCGTTGTAGCGATAGGTTGTGAAATGGTGGACCTTGAGGATGCTCATAAGCCTCAAACGGCCAAGGGGCGGAGCGGTTGCGCTACGGAACCTTCGGGCCCCACGGATGTTCATGGCAGTCCACAGGGGCTTACCATGCGCTTTTCTCTCGGTTCCGAACTGATCTACACGGCAATCCGCCCGACAACGGTGATCCTCAACATCGAGGCCCAGAATCTGCCTGGGCAAAGGGTTGTTCGCGAGACGTTCGAAATCGCTCCGGATATTTCGCATGAAGCCAAGGAAATCGCCGAAACGGCCAATCGCTACCGGCGGTTTATTCTGCAGCCGGGGCGCTATACCATCCGCTACGACGCCGAGGTCGAGACGGACCCGGTCGTGCGGCGGCCGGAGCGGGTCGAGGAAGTGCCGGTGAGCGAATTGCCGCTGGCAGTGATGAATGCGCTGTTCCCGTCGCGCTATTGCGAATCCGACCGGCTGGCGCGTTTTGCCTGGCGGCGCTTCGGCGATGTGCCGGCGGGGCACGCCCGGGTCGACGCCATCTGCGACTGGATCCACGACAATGTCGACTATCTCGAAGGCAGCAGCGACGGCAGCACGTCGGCCTACGACACGTTCGCGACGCGTTCGGGCGTCTGCCGGGATTTCGCGCATCTGGGGGTGACGTTCTGCCGGGCGCTGGGCATCCCGGCACGGTTCGTCGCCGCCTATGGCTGGAAGCTCGAGCCGCAGGACTATCACGCGGTGTTTGAGGCCTATCTGTCCGGCCGCTGGTATGTATTCGACCCGACGCGCCTGTCGCCGCCGGAGGGCCTGATCCGCATCGGCATTGGGCGCGACGCCGCGGACACGGCGTTCTGCACTTTCTTCGGCCAGATGCAGAGCGAGCCGAAGCGGGTCTGGGTGAACGAGATCACCGGCGCAGACGATGCACCGCAGCAGGCGGTGAGCGTTTCGGCGACTTGAGGGGAGGCGGGGCTCCACAGCCCGTGAGGGATTTTCCTGCGGAGCCCACTGATGCCTGAACCTCCCGTTGCCGGTTTGGTTCCCGCTAGCGGTTGTCGACCTCGCTACGCACCAGTTCCAACCCGCGCCGCGTGATGCGGTAGGGTTGGCCCTCACGCGAGGCGATCGCCTTTTTGCGCTGCAGCTTCCTGAACAGCAGCAGGTCGATGACCGGCATGCGCCAGCCGTCACGGTTGAAGAGTTCGAGGCCGGCGATGCGGCCGTTACTGGTCTTGAGCGGCTTGATGAGGCCACCCTGCGCAAGTGCATGCAGCACCCGCTGTTCGTCTCTGGAAATGTCCAATTGATCTGGTCCGGGAATGCGCCGATGGCGCAAATGCACGAGACCCCGCCCGCATCACGCTGGACGGCGTCCTGTGCCCAACAGCTTCATCCTCAGAAGGACGAAGCCCTAGCAGGTTCCCACAATGCTAGACATAGACCATACCCCGGCGGGCGAAAGCGCCCGCTGAATGTGCCGTAGATAATACGGGCGAGGGAAAGCGTCTAGCCCTTTGGCGGAATGGCGTCAGGCGCTGGGTCGCCAAGGCCGCCCGGGAGCGACTTGACATATTGGTAGAGCGCACGGGCCTCGACGTCCGTAAATTCGTGGACATTGTACCAGGGCATCGGCGGAGCGGCCTCGAATGTGTCGGAGAAGGTCACCCAGTCGTCTTCGCTCATGTCCTTGACGGTCAGGCGCAGATTTTTGGCGAAAGTGGTTCCCCATGGCCCCGCGAAACCGTCGGCCTTGCCCTTGAGTGCGACGTTCGGGTCGACCTTGCCGCCGCTCTCATTGTAGCCGGCGGTATGGCAATCGTGGCAGCCGCCGATGACCGCCAGATGCGTGCCGAACGCGACGGAGGCTTCCTGCGCTGCGGCGCCGGCAAGCGAAGCCGCCAATGCCGCTGCGGCAAAACAGATGTGACGTATCATGATAAGTCCCCACAAAAATCAGACGCTTAGCCCAATCCGAGGACGCTACGCCCGGTACCCCTGAACAAACAAGATGCCGCGCGGTTGAAATCATTGGCCGGGACGTGCAAACCAGTCCGGAAGACTCCTGCCCGATGCGAGCCCAAGTGACCAAAGCCCCCTCCGATTGCACGACTAAAGAAGACGTGCGCGCCGAACTCGACCGCATCGACCAGGCGCTGCTGACGCTGTTCGCCGAGCGGCATCGTTATGTGACGCGGATGGCGGGGATCAAGACCGATCCGCATGAGGCGCACGACCCGGTGCGGATCAATGCGATCCTCTCAAAGCAGCGCAAACGCGCGGAGGAACTGGGCCTCGACGAGGACCAGGCGGAGCTGATCTGGAAGACGCTAATCGACTGGAACGTGAACTACGAAAAGGGCATTATCGCCGCTCGGCGCGGCGTGAAGTAATCCTCGATGTCCCTGACCACCATCATCCGCAGAGCAGTTCCCGGCGAGATCGATACGCTCGCCGATATCGCTTTCGTGGCGTGGGAACGCGATTTGCTGCCGTTCCTCAATGGCGCGGCGGCATCGCGGCATACGGAGCGCGAGCGGCTGACGGCTGCGGTGCGCGACGGCCTCGACCGGGTGATCGTCGCCGAGGTCGACGATGTTGCGGCGGGCTGGTGCCAGCGGGCGCGGGGCAGGGCGTATATCCCGTTCCTGTTCGTGACGCCGCTGCTGCAGAACAATGGCGTCGGCTCGGCGCTGCTCAAGCGCATGGAATCCATGCTTGAGCTCGAGGGCGCCGGCCGCATTCAGCTCGACACGCTCGCGGACAATGTGCGGGCGGTGAATTTTTACCAGCACCACGGATATCAGATCCTGGCGCTGAAGAGTGACGGCCAGCCGGGCCGCGAGACGCAGATGAGCGTAAGACTCGAAAAGCGCCTCGACCCCTGGCACGGCCCCATCGACGATATCGGATAAAAATGACCCTCATCGACACGCGTACGCCGAACCCCAAGAGCTTCATCAAGGGCCAGACCGGCGATTGGGAAATCGTCATCGGCATGGAAGTCCATGCGCAGGTGACGTCGGAGAGCAAGCTGTTCTCGGGAAGCTCGACCGAGTTCGGCAAGCCCGCCAATTCCAATGTGAGCTTCGTCGATGCGGCGATGCCGGGCATGCTGCCGACGATCAATGAGGAATGTGTGCGGCAGGCCGTGCGCACGGGTCTCGGGCTCAAGGCGCAGATCAACAAGCGCTCGATCTTCGACCGTAAGAACTATTTCTATCCCGATCTCCCGCAGGGCTACCAGATCAGTCAGTTCAAGGACCCCATCGTCGGCGAGGGCAAGGTGCTGCTCGATATGCCGGAGGGGACCATCGAGGTCGGCATCGAGCGGCTGCATCTCGAGCAGGACGCGGGAAAGTCGATCCATGACCAGCATCCCAATATGAGCTTCGTCGATCTCAACCGGTCCGGCGTGGCGCTGATGGAGATCGTGTCGAAGCCCGATCTTCGCTCGTCGGAAGAGGCCAAGGAATATCTGGGCAAGCTCAGGACGATCCTGCGCTATCTCGGGACCTGCGACGGCAATATGGAACAGGGTTCCATGCGCGCCGACGTTAACGTTTCGGTAAGACGTCCGGGCGGCGAGTTCGGCACGCGCTGCGAGATCAAGAACGTCAATTCAATCCGCTTTGCCGGTCAGGCCATCGAGTATGAAGCCCGGCGCCAGATCGATATCTTGGAGGATGGCGGCTCGATCGACCAGGAGACGCGGCTCTACGACCCCAAGAACGGCGAGACGCGCTCGATGCGGTCCAAGGAAGAGGCGCATGACTATCGCTACTTCCCCGATCCCGATCTGCTGCCCCTCGAATTCGACGACGCCTTCGTCGAGGCGATGAGGGCGGGGCTGACGGAACTGCCCGACGACAAGAAGGCACGGCTGGTGTCGCAATATGGGCTGAGCTCGTATGACGCGATGGTGCTGACGCTGGAACGTGAAGGCGCCAATTACTACGAAGCGGCGGTCGCCCATGGCGGCAAGAGCCGCGATGGCAAAGCCGTTGCAAATCTCGTGATGGGCGATATTTCGGCCTACGCCAACAGTGTCGGGCTGTCGATCTTCGAGACCCACATCACGCCCGCGCAGATCGCCGGCATCGTCGATCTCGTTGCCGACGGCACGATTTCGGGGAAGATCGCCAAGGATCTGCTGCAGATCATCATCAGCGACGACAAGAATGGCGACCCGGCCGCAATCGTCGAAGCGCGCGGCATGAAGCAGGTGACCGACCTCGGCGCGATCGAGAAGGTGGTCGACGAGATCATCGCCGCCAACCCGGATCAGGTGGCCAAGGTACTGGCCAAGCCGACGCTGATCGGCTGGTTCGTCGGCCAGGCGATGAAGGCATCGGGCGGGAAAGCCAACCCGCAGGCGCTGAATGATATTCTGAAGAAGAAGCTCGGGCTGGAGTAATGAGGCTTCTGGTAGTCGGTGCAGGCGCCAGCTACGCGGAGGGTAAGGAAGCAGGTCTGCCGGAAGACCTTCTGCCGCCGCTTATTTCAAACTTCGCTCGACAGACGTGGGGCGATTACAACCCGCATGAGTTCATCTCAGGGTACCTGCGCAGGCACGGATTTCGCCACGGGCGAGACGCAAGAGAAGCATTCTTAGTACTGGAAGCGGATCCTAGAAATGGGATCAACATCGAGTCGTTCTTTCAATACGCCTACGAGCATCGCCAGCAACGGTCCTATGCGAGCGCCCATCCTGGGTCAGTGTCGGACTACGAAAATCTACTGCACCATGGGATATTCAGGCCACTCACCGAAAAGCTGTGCGCGGGGCTCCTCGCCGATGGAGTCGACGGCGCTCGCCTGCCAGCGCACGCCGCAATGGCATCTAGGTTCACTCCGGACGACCTTGTTCTGAATCTGAACTACGACACTCTATTCGAACTTGGAGCGGAGGTAGCTGGTCATTCAGTATGCTTCCTACCGAACACTCCGCTCGCCGGACAGCTTCGAGTGGCAAAACCTCACGGCTCAATAAACTGTTTGGTATCAGAGAACGGCTGGACTTTCTTCAAACCCTATTTCAATACGATCTTACCCGCCGGAGGCTGGGGAAATTTCTTCGTTCCGCCGCGTCGCGGCAAGAAGTTCTCCGACGAACAAATTAGCGAGCGCATCGTCAGCGTAGTACGAGATCAGCGGCCCGATGAAATAGTGTTCTGGGGAATTGGCCTAACCAGCAGCGACGCTGACGTGGCTGAGTTAATGCGGGAACTCGCTAGCAGGGCCGGTATACTCGACTTTCTAAATCCGAACGACGACGCCCATCAGCGAGCAGTTGACCTATTTGGACGTCCAGTTCGCCGTTTCAGAGATCATAGACACTGGCTGAACGCTTCGTAAACCGGCGAGCGTCGGCGACTAAGCCGGGGCCGGCATGAACCGCTTCACCAGCCGCCCGTCGATGAACACGAGGCCGACGAAGATCACGAGAATACCGGCAACGTGAACCGGCAGAAAACCCTCGTGCAGCACGAGCACGCCCAGCAGGATTGCCGAAATCGGCGTGATGAAGGTGTTGAGCGAGAGATTCGTCGCGCCGACTTTTGGCAGCAGCCAGTAAACGAGCAGGAAGCTGAAGCTGGTCGAGAACACGCCGATACCCAGTAGCGCGCCCCAGGTTTCGGCCTTCGTGATGATCGGGGTTCCTGAGAATCTGAAGGCGATTGGGACCATGATGAGAGCGGCGGCGGTGAGCGAGCTCGAGGCGACAGTCGCGGAGTCGACGGCTTTGAAGCGGCGCGCATAGTTGAGCGTCAGCGCGTAGCAGAGCGTCGCGACAAGGGCGGCGAGGAGCGCGACGATCTCGGCGCTGCCGCCCTGGGCGAAGGCGGGCGAAGCGAGAAGAATTGCACCGCCGAAACCGATCAGCACCCCTAGAACCTTGTTCCATGTTGCCTTCTCCCCGCCCGGCCAGAGTTGGCTCACGATGACCGTAGTCATCGGCGTCATGCCGTTGATCACCCCGATCAGGCTCGACGCGACGTGCTGTTCCGCGAAGGGGAAGAGCGCGAAGGGGATGGCGTAATTGAGGATGCCGAGCACCAGAAGCTGCGGGTAAATCCGCCAGTCGGTGGGAAGCCTGCGGCGGGTGGCGAAGAAATACACCCAGCAGATGGCGGCGCCGATGGTAATGCGCCCGGCCGAAACCCAGAGCGGGCTGATCTCGCGAATGAGGATGGCGTTGAACAGGAACGAGCAACCCCAGACCGCGCCCAAAGTGATGATCAGCGCCCAATAGCGAAGCGGCATGGCGAACTCCTAGACGTTGATTTTGAATGGGATGGTGGCAGGGTTCACAGATTTTCCCCGCAGCCCCCAATTCTCGATCGGAACGTCGTGAATGACAATTTTGAGGTCCGCCTCACCCAGGTCGAACGCCGCAAGCTCCCGCGACATTGCGGCATAGAGCCGACCCTTCGCTTCGGCTGTGCGGCCACTGAACATCGAGATTTCCAGCACCGAGTAGTGCGGACCGCGATCGGGTGGCGGAAAAAAGCTGCCGGCGGGATACTCAAGTATCCGGATGTCGCGGTCGTCCGCGGGAATCCGGATGCCCTCGATCAGAGCGCGCTGGATTGCGGAAGCAATGTCCGCGTGACGTCCCGCGATCCAACCGGCGGTGGTCTCAAATCGGGTCGATGGCATGAAATTCTGCTCCTTAAGCGAAGGATGAAGGAGGCGGGGAGTCGCGTCGAACCGATTTTGACGATAGGCGGTATGAATTCGGGTGATATCGAAGGCTAAGGAAATCTCATGCCCAACGCGCCGCAACTGATGAATCTGTTCTGGTCATCATCGGGGATTTACCCGGTGGGGACTGGGATCAGCCCATTCGACCTTGAAGCGCGGGCGAAATCGGCGGCAAAGGCCGGGTTTGGCGGGCTGAGCTTCTGGCACACCGACCTCGAGCACGTCCTCGCCACCCGCTCGCTGGCGGAGGTGAAGGCCGTGCTCGATGACAACGGGCTGACCACGTTCGAGGTGGAGTTCATCGAGGACTGGTTCGTCGACGATGAGCGCATGGCTGCGTCGGACAAGCGGAAATGGTGGCTACTCGAAGCGTCGCAGGCGCTGGGCGCGCATCACGTGAAGATCGGCGACTTCAAGAACACGCCGGTCGAGATGCCCAGACTGATCGACGCCTTTGCTTCGCTCTGCGCCGACGCGCGGAAATACGATGCACAGATCGGCTTCGAGTTTATGGCATCGGCGATGGTCCACCGGCTGGAGGATTGCCGGGCCATGGTGGAAGGCGCCGATGCCCCCAACGGCGGGCTGATCGTCGATATCGCGCACACGAACGCGCTGGGTATTTCAAACGAAGCCGTGGCGGCGATACCGGGCCGCTACATGATCAGCGTCGAGCTTGGGGACAATTTGAAGCGTGACACGCTGGGATACGAGCCCGGCCAGCGGCGCTATTGCGGCGAAGGCGAACTGGATGTGGCCGGGTTCATCGCAGCGGCCAAGGCCTCTGGCTATATGGGGGCCTGGGCGGTGGAAGTGTTCAACACGGCGCATGCGGATTGGCCGCTGGAGACGCTGGACCAGCAGGCGTTTGAGACGACGCTGCCATTCTTTAGAGACTGACCTCGCCGCTCGCCACCATGGCGAGGGCGGCTGGGTAGGCGATGTGTTCTTCGACGAGGATGCGCGCGGCCAGGGTGGCCGCGGTGTCGGCTGGGAGCACCGGGACCCGGCGCTGCAGGATGGCTGGGCCGTCGTCGAGCTCGGGAATCACCCAGTGCACGGTGCAGCCGCTTTCGGTGACGGCAGCGTCCAGCGCCTGCTGCTGCGGTTTGAGGCCCTTGAACAGCGGCAGCAGCGACGGGTGGATGTTGAGCATCTTACCGACCCAGCGCTGCGCAAAGGGGATCGAGAAGATCCGCATGAAGCCAGCGAGGCAGACCAGATCGACGTTCCAGCCGTCGAGGACTGACTGGATGTGATCGTCGAAGGCTTCGCGCGAGGCGAAATCCTTGTGCGATGCGACGGCAGTCGGGATGCCGGCTAGCCAGGCGTATTGCAGG
>JBDSHC010000169.1:0-8006 GCA_039918675.1 Devosia sp. | reverse complement strand
CGCGCGAATCTTCGCCCGAGAGCGTCACCTTCTCGCGCTTCAGTATGCCGCTCGATTCCGCATAGGTCGCGACCTGCCGGGTCAGAGCGCCGCGATAGCCGGCGAGATGCGTGCCGCCGTCGCGCTGCGGGATGTTGTTGGTAAAGGCGAGGACGTTCTCGTGGTAGGAATCGTTCCACCACATGGCGACCTCGACGGTGATACCGTCTTTCTCGGCGATCAAGTAGATCGGCGCTCCAATGAGCGGGGTCTTGGCGCTATCGAGATAGCGCACAAATTCGGTGAGACCACCTTCGTAGTGGAGTTCGGTTTCGATCCGTTCGGGGTGGCGCAGATCGCGCAGGACGATGCGGACGCCCGAATTGAGGAAGGCCAGTTCGCGCAGGCGATGCTCGAGCGTCTTGTAGTCGAACTCGACCATGGTGAAGGTGGTCGCAGCCGGCAGGAACGTGATTTCAGTGCCGGAGCGGCCTTCATAGGTGCCGGCAAGTTTCTGCGGCTCGTAGGTGCCGGTTTGTTCGAGCGGCTTGTCGGCATTGCCGTTGGTGAAGGCCATTTCGAAGATCTTGCCGTTGCGGCGGATCTTGAGCTTCAGCCAGACCGAGAGCGCGTTGACAACGGAGACGCCGACGCCATGCAGGCCACCCGAGACCTTATAGGAATTCTGGTCGAATTTGCCGCCGGCATGGAGCTGGGTCATGACCACTTCGGGCGTCGAAATGCCTTCGGTGGGATGGATGTCGGTCGGGATGCCGCGGCCGTTGTCGATGACGGTGACCGAGCCATCGGAGTTAAGCGTGACTGTCACCAGATCGGCGTGCCCGGCCAGTGCCTCATCGACGCAATTGTCGACAACTTCGTAGACCATGTGGTGGAGGCCCGAGCCGTCATCGGTGTCGCCGATATACATGCCCGGACGTTTGCGGACCGCGTCGAGGCCCTTCAGCACCTTGATGGAATCGGCACCGTAATCATCGGGATCGGGCGAGGCGGCAGCGGGCTCAGCAGGAGTGGTCAATGGGGCTCCGAATCAGCGGAAAACGCCGTGGGAATTGGTCTAGCGGATTTGGGTGGTGTTACCCAACGGAAATGGCGATTTTTGGCCAGACTTCAAGGGGTTTGAGGCATGCGCCCTGCCCGCGCCGTTCTTGTATCAACACCTGAATTTCACGGTCGTCATGGCCGGGCCTGACCCGGCCACCCAGCGGGTGCGAGGCCGGCTGGGTCCCCGGGTCAAGCCCGGGGATGACGATTGAAGGTGGGTGCTAGGCATTTAGCCGGCCGTCGCGGACGGTGATGCGCTGGGCGCGGTTGGCAAGGGCTTCGAAGAGGATCGGGTCGGTGCCGGTCATCAGGCATTGGGTGTCGAGCGCGTCGAGGGCGACGAACAGCGCGGCGCGGCGGTCGGGATCGAGATGGGCGGCAATCTCGTCGAGGAGGAGGAATGGCGTGATACCGGCGCGGGCCTTCACCAGCCGCGCATGGGCGAGGATCAAGCCGACCAGCAGGGCCTTCTGCTCGCCGGTGGAGCCCAGCGCTGCCGGCATCTGCTTTTGGGCATAAAGCACCTCGAGGTCGACCCGGTGCGGGCCGTTTATGGTGCGGCCAGCGGCCTGATCGAGGCTGCGGGTGCTGGCCCAGAGAGATTTGAGCTCGGCTTCGAGGTCGGCGGAGGAGGCCGGCTCGTGCCGGTCGTCGAACAGCGGGGTGAGCGAGAGCTGCGCGGCCGGGAAGCCGTTGTCGTCGAGGCTGGCGGCAATCATGGCTTCGAGATGGGTGATGGCATCGACGCGCCCGAAATGCAGCGCCGCGGCATGGGCGGCCATTTCGGCTTCGAGCGCGGCGAGCCAGCGCGGGTCGGCCCGGTCTTCGAGCAGGCGATTGCGCTGGCGGGTAGCCTTTTCGTAGTCGGCGACCGCGGCGGAGTGAGACGGGATCAGCGTCGTCACCAGCCGGTCGAGGAAGCGACGGCGGTCGGCGGCGGGGCCGGTGAACAGCCCATCCATCGCCGGGGTGAGCCAGAGGAGGCGCAGATAGTCGCTCATCTGCTCGATGGTTTTGGCATTGGCGCCGTTGATGCGGACGCGGCGGCCGCCATCATCGGCAGCGCCGGTGCCGACATCGACGGGTCCGTCGGGTGTCTCGATGGTCGAGGCGACGGCCCAGGGTTGGTCGGACGCCTGGTTGGCGAGGGTATCGAAGCTGGCGCGGCGGAGGCCACGGCCAGGGCTGAGGAGCGAGATGGCTTCAAGCAGATTGGTTTTGCCAGCGCCATTGGGCCCGGTCAGCACGAGATGGCGGCCATCGAGATCGAGGGCCGCGGTCTGGTAATTGCGGAAGGCGCTGAGGCGGATGCGGGAGAGGTGGCGCGGCGGCATGGGGCGTGGGTAGCAGATTCTGGGGGTTGTGGCTCACCCCTCATCCGCCCTTCGGGCACCTTCTCCCGCAAGGGGAGAAGGGAGCCGACGGCGCAGTTGTGTGACGAGGTGGGGCCACGTCGGGTGTTTTGGCCGCCCCCTCCACCACGCTATGCGTGGTCCCCCTCCCCCGTAAACGGGAGAGGATCGCCGACTGCACGCGCGAAGCTAGACCCGCATCGGCATCAGGACGTAGAGCGCTTTCGCGTCGCCGTCTTCTTTGACCAGCGTGGGCGAGCCGGAATCGTTGAAGAGGAACACGGCGTTGTCGGAGCGGATCTGGCTGATGATGTCGAGGAGGTATTTGGCGTTGAAGCCGATCTCGAAGCTTTCGGGCTCGAACTCGACGGCGATTTCTTCGGTGGCGGTGCCGTGGTCGGGGTTGGTGACGCTGAGTTCGAGATTGCCGTCTTTCACAGCAAGCTTCACGGCCTTGCCGCCGCGATCGGAGGCGATGGTCGAGACGCGGTCGACGGCAACGGCGAAGCTGGCGCGATCGACGTTGAGCTGCTTGTCGTTGTTCTTGGGCGTGACGCGCTCGTAATCGGGGAAGGTGCCCTCGATGAGTTTCGAGAGCAGCACGATGCCGCCCAGCGTGAAGCGGATTTTGGTGTCGGAGATTTCGATGGCGACGTCGCCTTCGGCGCCGTCGAGCAGCTTCTGCACTTCGCCGACGGTCTTTTTGGGGATGATGATGCCCGGCATTCCCTTGGCGCCCTTGGGCGCTTCGGTTTCGGCGCGGGCCATGCGGTGGCCGTCGGTGGCGACGGCGCGGAGCACGGTTTCTTTGTCCACTTCGAGCGTGTGGACATAGATGCCGTTGAGATAATAGCGCGTCTCTTCGTTCGAGATGGCGAACTGGGTGCGCTCGATGAGCTCGCGGAAGGTCGCGGCGGGGAGCGAGAATTCATGGCTGAAGCTGCCTGATTTAAGATCGGGGAAGCTGTCGGGCGAGAGGCACGCCAGATGGAAGCGCGAGCGGCCCGAGGTCAGCAGCATCTGCTCGGCGCCATCGGTCTCGAGCCGGACTTCGGCGCCATCGGAGAGCTTGCGGATGATCTCGTAGAGGGTGTGCGCGGGGACGGTGGTGGTACCAGCGGTGGCGACCATGGCCGGAACGGATTCCGTCACCTCGATATCGAGATCGGTGGCGCGCAGATCGACGCGGCCATCGGCGGCCTTAAGCAGCACGTTGGCGAGGATGGGATAGGTATTTCGACGCTCGACGACGCGATGGACATGGCCCAGCGATTTGAGCAGAGCGTTGCGCTCGAGAGTGACTTTCATTTACGCGATCCCCGGCCTGTCCAGAACAGGCCAAACTCCCCGAAATCCGGGCTCAGACCTTTGCAGGAGGGGCACAAAAACGCAAGGCCGCCGCCCTGGGGCGCCGCCTGCTTTCCAGAGCTTTGGCGGCTCAGGACATGGTCAGCCGGTTGAGGGCGCGTTCGGCGGCAATAATACGCCGCTCGGCGTTGCGATCACGCACCCGGACCTCATAAATCATCTGCTCCCAGCTGGCCTCGATCTGGGCACCGCTGGGCTCGACCAGTTCAAAACGCGGCGTCAACCGGCGCATGGCCTTTTTGACGCGCACGACAACACGCGGGAACACGAGAAACCTCCACACGCACACAACAACAGCACTACTCGCCTCGCCTTCAGGGAGGCTGGGGGTGGGGGCAACTCGCACTACAGGTGGTTGCGGCCCCCACCCCTAACCCCTCCCGCGAGGGGGAGGGGAATTCGTTCCGCGCGAGCGGAGTTATCGAGGCATCACTCCTCGAGCATCCGCTTCAGGAGTTCGATCTCCTGCGTCAGATCGGCGTCGTCCTTCATCATCTGCTCGACCTTGCGGACCGAGTGCAGAACCGTGGTGTGATCGCGGCCGCCGAAGCGCCGGCCGATCTCGGGCAGTGAGCGCGAGGTCAGCGATTTGGCTAGATACATGGCGATCTGGCGCGGGCGCACGACGTCGCGCGACCGGCGCGACGACAGCAGTTCGTTGCGCGGCACTTTGTAGTGGCGCGAGACGATGCGCAGAATGTCCTCAATGCGGACGCGGCGCGCTTCGCGGGCGCGAACGAGATCGGCCAGCGTGCGCTCGGCGAGCGGCACGGTGATGAGCTCATGCGTCAGCTGATTGGCGGCGACGAGGCGGTTCACCGCCCCATCGAGATCGCGGCCATGGCTGATGACGATGCGCGAAATGTAATCGATCACGGCGGGAGGGAAGTGAACCCCGAAGCGGGTCTGCGCCTGCTCGGCGCGGCGCGACACGATGAGCCGGCGGAGGTCGAGATCGAAGCCGCCGATGGGGACGACGAGACCACCGCTCAGACGCGAGCGTACGCGCTCGTCGAGCATTTCGAGATCACGCGGCGGCGCGTCGCCGGCAACGACCACCTGTTTGGCACCGGTCAACAGCGTGCCGAGCGTGTGGCCGAATTCGGTGGCCGACTTGCCCTGGAGGAACTGCATGTCGTCGATGAGGAGGAGATCGACGCGACGGAGCCAATCCTTCAACGCGATGGCCGACTGGCGCTGCACCGCGGTGATGAAGTGGTACATGAAATGGTCGGCCGTCAGATAGACGATGTTGCGGCCGGGCTCGGCAGCGCCGGCGGCCCACGCAATGGCGTTGAGCAGATGCGATTTGCCGAGGCCGACGGTCGCGTGGATGTAGACCGGGTTGAAGCTGACGGTGCCATTGAGCGCGGCGCTCGCGACTTGCTTCGCGATACCGAGCGCGATCTCATTGGAGGCGCCAGGAACGAAGCTGTCGAAGGTCATTTTCGGATCGAGCGCACTGCCTGCGAGGGCGTCGCCCTTGGGAGCCGGAGCCTCACGCAAAGGCTTACTCGTTGGGGCGTGGTCGATTTCGGGCTCAGGCGCAATCTCGGGCGCGGCGTTGAGGCGCGGACGGGCCTGGCCATTGACGCGTACGGTGAAATGGAGCCGCGCGATGGCGGTGGTTTCAGTGCGGAACGTGTCGAGAATTTTCTCGGCGTAGTTGGATTGAATCCACGAGCAGAGGAATCGGGTCGGCACGCTCAGATGCGCCTTGTCGTCGACGATCTCTTCGAGCTCGAGACGCGCAAACCAGGAGTTGAAGATGTCTTCGCCAACCGATGCACGAAGGCGGGCGCGGATGCGCTGAAACAGTTCGGCTTCGGTGCGGCCTTCACCCATGGCGGCGATCAATCCCTTGTTGTGTGCGCTCCCCTTTTTTCCAATGCCGTCATCCATTCCGCCGCCGATTTCCGCCATGTGCTATCTGCCCCGCTTTGCCGATAGGAGCCCTTGTCGGGCTCTCTCAATGTTTCACTAAAGCCTGTCCTCGCCGACAGACAAATTCTCTGACCTGCCGCAAGAGACTCCGCGACCGGACCAACTCATTGTTACTTTGACACCGGGGAGGAGGACGCCCCGGCACGCCTTATCTCTTACGCCAGCGCAAGACGATAAATGATCACACCCAACTCAACCGCAACGGATGGACTCTTCGAAATCTCAGGTCTCGATCCGCAAGGTCGAGACATCCAATTCCGCTTCCCCAAACACTCAGCCGCTCAAAACTCCGGGACTAAAACGTCCGTCCTTTCCCAGCGACAAAGCCACCTTAGACCAGCCGCATTTTGGGGTGCAACCCGAGTCTTTTTTTGGCGGGCGCTTGACAGGGGAGCGTTCCGCCATGCCCGGAAAATGGTTCCAGCGGCTTATGGACCCGATGGCCAAACCAAGCATCTGTGACTCAATGACGATTCAGTGAAACAGTGGGCGTCTAGAGGGTCATTCCAGATTTCCGGCAAGGGGGGCAAACGGGAAGATTCATTCTGCCTCGCGGTGGTCCGGCTGGAAACGTTATCGGAAGGCGCTGGGAATCCAGACGATTCCCGAATGGCAGGGAGTGTCGCAGAATCGTCACACCCCTTCCATGTGATGGGAGCGCGACAATCGCCCCGGCGCCGATAAGTGGAAGATCGGACAAATAAAAAGGCTCCCGAAGGAGCCTTTGGTCGTCGGTAGCCTCGGGACTGAGCCCTTGGGACTGGATCAGGCCTTGAGGGCCTTCACGCGGTTGTTGAGGCGGCTGACCTTGCGGGCCGCGACATTGGCGTGGACGATGCCCTTCTGCGCCGAACGGGCGATCTCGGGCTCGGCAGCCTTCAGCGCAGCCACGGCGTCGTCATGCTTGCCGCCGGCGATGGCTTCTTCAACCTTGCGGATGAAGGTACGCATACGCGACCGGCGCGACTTGTTGACTTCGGTGCGCGCCTCGATCTTGCGGGCAGACTTCTTAGCCGAGGAGGTATTGGCCATCGGGGTCCTCTTTATCCGGTACAGCGCCCTTGGGCGGAAACACCGGAGGATGAAATGAAATCGGCGGCACCGGGCCGCCTAAGCTGGCGGGTGTATAGTCGGGGAGGGATTTGGCGTCAACCTGAATCCGGGACGGAGCCCTTCTCCCGCTTGCGGGGGAAGGTGGCGCCGAAGTCGACGGAAGGGGGCGGCCGCTTGCTTCGGTGGTTGGGCCGCCCCCTCCACCGCGCTAGGCGCGGTCCCCCTCCCCCGTAAACGGGAGAGGAGTCCCGACTGAGGGATTACGGTTTTTGACAGACAGGGCAGAAAAACGTCGAGCGGCCCGACTGGACGATGCGCTTGATGGTGCCGGTGCAGCGTGGGGTTGGGCAGGGCTGGCCTTCGCGGTCGTAGACGGCGAAACGGTGCTGGAAATAGCCTGAACCGCCCTCGGCATCGCGGAAATCGCGCAAGGTGGAGCCGCCGGCCTCGATGGCTTCGATGAGGACGGTGCGGACGCCGTCGGCCAGCAATTCCAGCCGGGCGGAGGGTTTGCCTGACTTGAGGACCAGGGCCTTGGCCTTGGTGGTGGGGCGGATGTGGGCGCGGTGCAGCGCCTCGCTGACATAGATATTGCCGAGACCGGCGACGACCCGCTGATCGAGCAGCGCCGCCTTCATGGGGGCGGATTTGCCCTTGAAGCGCGCCGCCATCTCCTCGGCGTTGAATTCATTGCCGAGCGGCTCGGGGCCGAGGCCTGTCAGATAAGGAGAATCCTCCGCCTTTTCGAACAGATCCATGAAGCCGAAGCGACGCGCATCGGAATAGATCAGGGTCAGAGCGCCCCTTTTGGGGTGGGTGAGGGCCATCACGACATGGTCGTGCTTTATGTCCTCGCCGGGCTCGTAATAGCGCGACGGCTCCTTGAACCTGCCTTCGGCGAAGCGGAACGATCCGGTCATTCCCAGATGGCTGAGCCAGGTCTTGCCGTTCGAGAGCCGGATCAGGAGGTATTTGGCGCGGCGGCCGACCGATTCCACATTCTGGCCTTCGAGGGCCGCCGCGAAGCCCTTGGGAAAGGGAAAACGCAGATCCTTGCGATTGAGGGTGACCTTGTCGATGCGGGCGCCTTCGATATAGGGCGCGAGGCCACGGCGGACCGTTTCGACTTCGGGCAGTTCGGGCATCGGTCACCATGCGCCTTCAAGCGCAATTCCATGCGTTGACTCACTTGTATATAGAGACGGCCAACCGACAAGGGCTGACAACAATGGCTGAAACCACGCA
>JBDSHC010000168.1:0-5074 GCA_039918675.1 Devosia sp. | reverse complement strand
TCGAGTTGTTCTTTCTGCAGGCCGTACATGCCGGAGCCAAGCTGGATATGCTGCGGCGTCAGCTCGAACCAGAACCCCGGTGCGTCCCAGCTCTTGCGATCGCCATGCCAGAACCAGAGTCCGAGATGCGTCTTGTAGGGCCGCTTGTCTTTGGAGAAGCGGATATCGCGATTGACCCGACCCATTGAGCCACCAACCTTGGGCGCGAACTGCACCTCGGGCGAGATCGCCTGCAGCTTGGGGCCGATGGCCTCGATGAAGGCGCGCGCCGGCGCTACGTAACCCGCCTCGTAGAGATCGCGATTGGCATCGAACCACGCCTTCTCATTGTGGGCCGCGATGCCCTCGAGGAAGGCGAAGGTCTCCTTGGGAAAGCCGGCGAAGCTCATTGCTCGATCCAGACGTGGACGGATTTAAAGGCCGGCGTCTTGCTGCGCGGATCGACCGCAGTGCTGCAGAGGACATTGGCCTCGGGATAATAGGCCAGCGCCGAACCGCGCGGCAAATCGAACGCAGTAGCAACGGCACTCATGGTCCCCTGATCGGACGCGATGCGGATGCGGTCGCCATCGAGGATGCCGGCGGCACGCATGTCCTCGCGATTGAGGAACACGGCGTCGCGCGGCGCCTTGTTGCGATAGCTGTCGCGCTCCTCATAGATGATGGTGTTGAACTGGCCCTCGGAACGCACGGTGGCGAGGGTAAGCTTCTGCCGGTCGATCGGGGGTATCAGCGTCACGACGAAATGCGCCTGACCATCCAGCGTTCCGAAAGCGGGCGTGTGCATCACGCGGCTGTTGACGTGGAACTCCTTCTTCGCGACATCGATGTCGGCGAGTTGCTCGAGGCCCGGCACGATGGCCGCGATGGCCTTGCGGACTTCGCGATGTTCCTTGAAGCCGGCAAAGGGGATGAGCGTATCGGGCAGCAGGCGCGTGGCGAGATCGCAGAGGATCACGGTCTCGGGCCGCACATTGTCGAGACGCTTGATGCCGCCGTCGGAGAGACGCACGAAGTTGAACATCGATTCCTGCGTCGTCGGCGACCATTCCTCGTCGCGCGCGGTGACCGGCAGGATCATCGACTCGCCCTCCCCCAGCCCATGGACGTGCCCGCGATTGAGCGTGGTGGTGAGGAAGAGCTTGAAGCCGATCGCATCCATCGCGCGGGTGGCGAATGCGACGTCGGGCGTGGCGCCCCAGAGGTTGCCACCCATGATGATTGCGGCATCGATCTCGCCGCGCGCGGCCGCCTCGAGCCCGGCCATGGTGTCGAAGCCCTTCGCGCGCGGCAGCGTGATGCCGAAGGCATTCTCCATGGCGGCGAAAATCTCAGCGGAAACCACGGGCTTGACGCCGATCGTGCCGATACCCTGAACGTTGGAATGGCCGCGCAGCGGCAGCAGCCCGGCGAAGGGCCGTCCGATCATGCCGCGCAGCAGCGCGAGATTGGCTATGGCCTCGACATTGGCTACGCCATGCAGATGATGCGTCATCCCCATGCCCCAGGCGAAGACGACGTTCTTGCGGCGGGCGTAGGTTTTGGCGACGCGCAGAATGTCCTCGCGGGACACGCCGCAGGCGTCGACGATCTCGTCCCAGCTCAACGCGTCGAGATCGGCCTTGAAGGCACCGAATGCCTGCGTGTGCGCGGTGACGAACGCGGCGTCCTCGCCGCCGAGCTCGATGACCGCCTTGGCAAGTCCCTTCAGCAGGGCGATATCGGAGCCGATGCGCGGCTGGAGGTAGTCGGATGCAATCTCGTCGCCGCCGCGCAGCAACGAGCCCGGACTCTTGGGCACGGCAAACTTCACCAGCCCCGGCTCCTTGGCGGGATTGATGACGATGACGTCGCCACCTTTGTCGCGGCAGTGCTTCAGCATGTGGATGAAGCGCGGATGGTTCGACGAGGGATTGGCGCCGATAACGAAGATCAGATCGGCGCCAGTCAGATCATGCAGCTCCACCGTCGAGGTGCCCTTGCCGATGGTCGTCGCGAGACCTTCGCTCGTCGCCTGATGGCAGTAGTAGGAGCAATTGTTGACGTTGTTGGTGCCCCAGGCGCGGGCCAGCAACTGGAAGACGAAGCCGGCCTCGTTCGATGAGCGGCCCGAGGAGTAGAAGAAGGTCCGGTTCGGCTGCAGCGGCTTCAGGCGCGACGCCGCATGGTCCAGTGCCCAGTCCCAGCTGACGGGGCTGTAATGCGTGCCGCCAGCGGCGCGATAGAGCGGCGTGTTGAGCCGTCCGAGCCTCTCCATTTCGCGGCCCGAGAACTGCGCCAGTTCCGAGATCGAATG
Source organism: Devosia sp. (assembly GCA_039918675.1). Classification (GTDB taxonomy): domain Bacteria; phylum Pseudomonadota; class Alphaproteobacteria; order Rhizobiales; family Devosiaceae; genus Devosia_A. The sequence goes on along the minus strand of JBDSHC010000168.1, from coordinate 2,778 downwards.
GTCGAAGATGTCGTGCGCGATGCCCGGCTGGAGGTCGGTCGATTGCGCCTGGACGGATTTGTTGCAGACGGAGGGGAACTCGCCCAGCTCATTGGTCATGCCGCCCATCTGCCCGCCCATGCCATAGGCGCAGGCCTTGCAGGTGTTGCGGGCAGTGAGTGCCTTTGCCGATTTGCCGACGCCCATGCTGAGGATCGTGTCGGCTGCGTAGAGCAGCTTCTTCACTCCGCCGCCCACGGTGGTCGGGCGCGATTGACGGTCCATGGAAATCCTCCGCGCGCACCATAGCGCGTTCGCGCGGGAAGTCACGATCACGGCTGGAGACAAAAGAGAGGCGCGGATCGGGGGATCCGCGCCTCGAGAATCGCCTATGTGGGCAAGGAGCCGAGGCCGGGGTGAGGCCTAGAGCACATAGACGATGAGGACGCTGCCCTTGTTGTCAGCAGCGATGACGTCGCCGGGGGCGTGGCCCTCGGATTTGAGGCCGGCTTTGACCTTTACCTGGCCGGCGAGGAAAGTTTGCAGCCGGGCGACATTTGCGTCGCTCGCGACAGCCGCGCTGATTTCGGTGTCGGCGCCGTTGCAAAGGTTGAGCTCCACCACTTGTAGCGAGCGGGTGTCCGACCAGCTATTGAACGTCGCGCGGCCATACTCGTGGCCAGTGACCAGCTGCGCGACCTGCTTGTCATCCATGGTCAGGCAGGCGACGGGTGGGATCGCCTGGGGGCCACGGCTACCAGCGCTTCCGCCGACGGATCCGACACCGCCAAGGCCACTTGCATTGGTGCCGTTGGTACCGACCGGCCCTGTGCCGGTGCGGCCATTACCAGTGGAGCCGGTAATTATCGGGTCGGTGTTAATCGAAATACGTGCCGTTGGAGCATTGCTGGTGCCCAGATCGAGCAAGCGGCCATTGCCGCCGAGATTGAGCGTTGCATCTGCATTGGCGAGGTCGAGCAGCCGGCCATTGCCGGAACCGTTGCGGCCACCGGTTTCGATATCGAGGAGATCGGCATCCTCACTGTCGTCGTGGCTGCCGAGATTCGCGAGGCCGCCATCGCCGCCAAGATTGAGCAGACCGCCAGTGCCGCCGGAGTTGACGACGCTAGCATCGCTGCCGCCATTGCTACCGAGGCCGAGATTGACCGCGGCGTCGATGTTGCCAGTGCTCGACGAACCGCCGCCAAGCGCGGTGCCCGTATCGACGCTGATCGTCGCGTCGGCGTTATTGCCATTGCCCAGATCGACGAGTGGCGCATCCCCGCCACCGAGATTGATCGACAAGGCAGAGACGGATGTGCCGCTCAAAAGCGCGGCGAGCAGGGCAATCGTAGAAAGTTTCAAAGTGGTATTCACTTGCTACTCCTCTTGTTGGAGCCGCGCGTGACGCTGTGGTGGAACACTGTCCCACATCGTGCGACGTTGCATCCAGAACCGCCCTACCCCGGCTTTGTTTCCTGCTGATGCGAGACGCAGTTGCCCCGAGGTAAAGGGGGATGATTCAATTGAAGCCATCCCCCTCTGACATCACAGCATGTAGAGGACGGGTACCCCGTCCTTGCCGATGTCGAGACCGATGACACGGTTCAGATTGCTGATGTTGAGAGCCTGACGCTGGCCGCCGCTGCGGCAGTTGGAGAGAAGCTGGCGCAGGGCATAGATGTCCTGGGAATAATTGGCGAGCGCACCCTGAAGAGCGCCCCACTCCTTTTGCGGAATCCAGCTCGAGACTTCCGCAGTACCGAAGCCGTTGAGGCAGACGGCGCGGCCGTTCGACAGACGCAGATAATCGCGCTGCTGGAGAATGCGCAGCAGGGCCTGGAGCCTGCTCGACGCACTGCCCGGCAACACGGTGCTGCTGCCGTTGCGGGTGCTGCTGTTGGTCGATGCGTAATAGACGATGTTGGGGCCGCCGGTGCCATTGATTCCACCGCCATTGCCGCCATTCCCGCCGTTTCCATTGCTGCCATTGTTGCCATTGCCGCCGCTTCCGCCGGTGCCGCCGTTCCCACCGTTGCCGCCATTGCGGCCGCCGCCTCCCGTCAGGCTGCCAAGATCGGGCAGATTGACATCGGCGCCGCCGCCATTGCCCAAGAGTCCGAGCGGATTGGTCGACAGCGTGCCGCCACCGCCATCGAGGACGGTGATGCCGATGCTGGAGCCGCCATTGCTGTTGGACGAAGTTTCGATCGTCGCGAGGCCGGTGACGCCGACCTGGCCAGTGCCCAGGTCCAGCGGGACACTCACGCCGCCACCGCTGAGGAGGGTGTCGACGGTGCCGCCGCTGCCGAGGAGGCCATTGACGATGCCACCCCCGCCATCGCCGGAATTGCCGCCCCCGCCGAGCACGCCACCCAGCAGGCCCTGAGCCTGGGCGGGCATAGAAAGAGCCAGCGCGAACACACCAGCCAAGATGATCTTAGATGTGGTTTTCATAATCACGTCTCCCAATTGGCTGCTTGTTTGCGCAGCGCGTACGGGGAGAAGACAACCGCAAGAACATAAATGACAATATAACCGACAAATACTTCTGTTTGCTGGGCTAATCGACAGTTTAGCACGACATAAGTGTTCTAATGCGCGACAAATGTAATTATGCGTAGGTAAATCTCACTAGTGTACTGCAAAAAGAGAAGCGCGAGACCGAAGTCTCGCGCCCCTTCGGGTCAATCCATGAGGGAGCGTCAGCCCTCATAGACCTCCACCGAACCGTCGGCACTTACGCCGATCGCAATGACCGCGTTCGCGTCGATACCGTTGGAGTCGAGCCAGGCTTTG
>JBDSHC010000167.1:0-8982 GCA_039918675.1 Devosia sp. | reverse complement strand
TGGGTGCGACTGAGTTTTAGATTTCGGGTCGATCCACGACATGAATTCTTTGGTCGCCTTGCGCGGCAAACCTGGCCGATCGTCTTCGGCCTCGGTGAGCCGGTACTGCCGACTGAGGTGCACCTTGCGATCGAAGGTGCTGTTCTCAGTCACCTCGATGAACCCGTGCTGCTGCAATTCGATCAACGCGCGGGCGCCGGTATGGTGAGAGGACCGAAGGGCGTCGCCGGCTTCGCGGGCACTGAAAGAGATGAGCCCATTGTTCTTGCCATTGTAACGACGTTTCAGCGCCGTATACGTCGAGCGGGCGTTTGACGAGAGGGCGAGATAAGCGGGGCAGTCGAGCAGGTAATGCTCGAGCTGCACCCAATGCGTGGCGCCACCAGCGCGGCGGGTAGTCCGGTTTCGTCTTCCGCTCACCGTTTCCTCGCCTTCGCATGAAGTCGTTGATGACAGCGGCGACAAGCCCATTTCACCGACAGGGGCTTCGAATAGTCGGGGTGATGCCCGTCGAGGCGTCCTACCTTGCCGCAGAATTCGCAGGCATGAGGGCGCACAAGGTCGCCCGCGCGGAGGGCACGCTGCACCGCGCGATGGGCGCGGATCGCCTGCAGGTGCGCCCGGTTCCATTTGAGCTGCGACGACACCGCCATCAGAGATCGGCCCCCGATAGGCGCTTCGCCTCGCCGAGCGCGCGAACCGCCTCGTCATAGGAGAAGCCGAACACTGCGGCGATGGCTCCGAACGTGGGCCACGAATAGCCATTGTGCTCGCTCACGAGTTGCAGCGCGGCGGCCTTGATCTGGCCGTCGAGCCCGCCGAAGCGTGTCGGAGGCGGCGCGACCGGGCGCCGCTTCTTGGTGGCAAGGCGCTGGTCGGACACCTTGTCGGTCCAACCGTTTTGGCGCAGGCGGCTTTCGAGGGCTCGCACCTCGGCGTCGTCGAGGGTCATCGTGCTCATGCTGCCTCGACCCGTTCGAAGTGCTCTTTGAGCTTGGCGCGGGACGCCACCCACGACTTGCCGACCTTCCTGGCCGGCAGCGCACCGCTTTCGAGCAGGTGGAATGCCTGCCGGGTGTTCTTAAGGTTGAGGTGCCGGGCGATCGCCGCCGCACCCCACAGCAGGTCGAGCTCTTGCCCGGTTGCCTGTTTGTTCTCCGTCATACTTGCGCCTCGCAATCGGTTGGCATTGGCACGTCTTGGTGAAAGTCACCGTGACGTATTAGCAACCGGTACGCCGATCTCCGTTGACCGCGCAAGCGAAAAAGAGTTACGGTGACATACGCTACCAAGCGCTACAAACTCTTCCGGGGATTACGTGGAAAAGTCCGACGAACAGCCTTCCGATCGACCAGGGCGGGGCTCTGACAAGTTCCCGCTTCGCTTCCCCGATGGCCTTCGGGACCGAATCAAGGCGGCTGCCGCGAGCAACAATCGGACTATGAACGCCGAGATCATTTCGCGGTTGGAGCGCTATCCCTCCTTGGGCGGGGAGGTCGATGCGATCGAGACGGTGGCGCGCGCGATGGCGGAAGCGATCGACGAAACCGTGGGGGAAGACCCGGACTTTCTGCTCGACAAGATCGGCAGCGTGTTTTCAGCGGTCGCCGAGGACGGTGAAGTCGATACCGGCCGCATCCATAGAGAGTGGTTCGCGGAAGTATTTCGACGCCTTGAGGGCGCGCTCGCGGGCAGTTTCCACATCAGCGATGATTTGCTCAAGCGAGTGTGGGCGAAGGCCGAAAAGAACATGCGCTCGGCGGAGGCAGAGATCAAAGCGACGCTGGAGCGTGAGTACCCGCCAGCTACCGACGTGATGCATATTCACCTCGCCAATATCCGCGAGGCCCTGGCTCGCTACGAGCGGGCCACCGATCCGCAAGAGCGGCTGCGGCTCCAAACTTTGGTCGAGATGCTGGCAGGGGCCGGGCACGGCATGGAAATCGATTGGGATGAGGACGGCGAGCTATGAGCGTTCGGAAGCGGGCTTGGACTACGGCAAAGGGCGAGGCGCGCACCGCATGGGTGGTCGACTACGTCGACACCAAAGGCAAACGTCGGCACCAGACGTTCGAAAAGAAGCGCCAAGCCGACGAATTCGAAAAACGCGCGGGTGTCGAGGTGCTTGACGGCGTGCACGTCGCCGACGCCGAGACTGTCACCGTCGCCGAGGCCGGCGCCCTGTGGATTAAGTCGGGCGAAGCGGCCGGGCTGGAACGCACGACGATCGACCAGCGGCGCCAGCACCTCACTCTGCACATCACGCCTTTCATCGGCGACACGCGGCTCAACAAGGCCACGGTGCCGTGGGTGCGGGAGTTTCAGGACAAGCTACGGGAATCGGGGCGCTCGCCGGGGATGGTCAAGCGCGTAACGGTCTCCCTTGGCTCGATCCTCGCCGATGCGCAGGGACGGGGGTTGGCCGTCCGGAACGCGGTGCACGAGCGGTCGCGCGCCAGATCCAGCACGAGGGCAGCAGAGAAGCGCGCCAAGGCCCGCTTGCAGGTCGGCGTTGACATACCGACGACAGATGAGGCGCGGGCCATCTTGAGCAGAGCGGAGGGCCGCTGGCGCCCGCTGCTGGTGGTCGCAGTGTTCACCGGCATGCGGGCCTCTGAGCTGCGCGGCCTTCGTTGGTCCGACGTCGATCTCGACAAGGCCTTGGTGCACGTCCGCCAGCGAGCCGATCGTTACAACGCTATCGGCATGCCGAAGTCGGACGCTGGGCAGCGAAGCATCCCGATTTCGCCAATGGTCGTGAACACGCTCAAGGAATGGAAGCTGGCGTGCCCCAAGGGTGAGCTTGGTCTTGTCTTCCCCAACGGCGCCGGCAAGGTCGAGGCGCATCAGAACATTACGGCGCGCGGCCTGTGGCCCATCGAGATCGCCGCGGGGGTGACGACGGGCAAAGGGTCCGAAACCGACCCGTTGCTGCCCAAGTATCCAGGGCTGCACGCGCTGCGGCACTGGTTCGCGTCGTGGTGCATCAACCGCAAAGTCGATGGCGGGCTTGAGTTGACGGCGAAGGCCGTGCAGGAGCGCATGGGGCACTCGTCGATCCAGGTGACGTTCGACACCTACGGCCACCTGTTCCCGGTCGCCGACGAGCACGAGCAGCTAGCCGCGGCCGATCGCGCCTTCTATCTCGTCGACGCAACAGGTTTGCAACACGCCGACAAAAAGGCCTGAGATTTCAACGGGCGGGGGAATACTCTGACTCCGTCAATCTTGGTTCGAATCCAGGTTCCCCAGCCAGCCGCCCTTCCGCGCTCAGCGCATCGCCCTCATGTCCAAATGGTAAGGCTGTTGCCACAGCGGCGCCGCGATTGATCCCCATTTGGAGTGGTTAACCGACAGGGAACCTGCCCCTGCGGGACGCGTTCCGTGATCACCCTTCGCGTGCCGTCCCACGTGACAACCCCAAATCGTGCCGATTTGCCTCGGCCCCATAGGATTGAAGATGACACGCACTCTCAAATGGCTTGCCGCCATTGGGCTCGCCACCCTTTCGGTTAGTCCCGCTCTCGCGGCGACCGCATCGCCCATTGGCTCTTGGCAGGTGAATTCCGGCGAGGCGCGCTACAAGGTCACCGCTTGCGGCGGCGGGCTTTGCGCTAAACTGGTGTGGCTGAGCCCTGAGGCTCAGACGGCCGAGAACCTCGCGCTTCTGAACAAATATGTGGTTCGCGGGGCCCAACCGGTTTCCGCCACCGAATGGGCCGGCGACGTCACGTTCGACGGCAACAGCTATGCGGGCAAGGTGACGTTGCGCAGCAAGAATTCGATGACGCTGAAGGGCTGCTCGGGAATGCTCTGCAAGACGGTTGAGTTCAGCCGCATCTGACCCGACGTCCGGATCTGATTGAAGCGCCTCGGCTTAACCGCCGGGGCGCTTTGCTTTTGACAGGTTGCCCGACCATGCCCTAAGGTTTTCGGGACGTTTGAAACAAGTCGCAATTGGGCGCCACCGGTCGAGACCGGCCGGCGACCGGGCGGGAAAGAGACTGGCGCGTGACCCAAGAGGATCACCCCGCCACCGCCGTACCACCTCCGGGAGGTGCGGAAGCCGAGGGTACGGGACCCAACCGGCAAGCCGCCCAAAATGGGTCTTCCCATACGGGCGGGGGGGATAGGCGGAAAGATAACGCCCAAAACACGCGCTTCAGATCGCGTGGGCCGGTCTATGCCGCGCTGGACCTTGGCACCAACAATTGCCGGCTGCTGATTGCCCGTCCTCACGACAAGAGTTTTCGCGTGCTCGATGGGTTTACCCGCATCGTGCGGTTGGGCGAGGGACTGTCGACTACCGGCAAGCTGAGCGATGCGGCGATGGACCGGACCATCGAGGCGCTGAAGCAGTGCCGCAACAAGCTGCGCGAGCATGAACCGGCCCGGATGCGGCTGATCGCGACCGAAGCATGCCGGGCCGCCAGCAATGGTGAAGCGTTCATCGCCCGGGTGCGCGACGAGGTCGGCCTCGATCTCGAAATCGTCGACCGGCAGACTGAGGCGGCGCTGGCCGTGACCGGTTGTGCCGATCTGATCGAAGAGGCCAGTGATGGCGCCTTGATGTTCGACATCGGTGGCGGCTCGTCAGAATTGGCCTGGCTCGATTTCCGTGGTGGGCGGCCGAAGCGGCAGGGCCGGATGGCCGCGTCCATCCGCTCCTGGCAGTCGCTGCCGGTGGGGGTCGTCTCGATTGCCGAGCGCTTTGGTGGCATCGATGTGACGACCGAGACGTTCGAGGCGATGGTGGCGTTCGTCGCGGCGCATCTGCGTGAGTTCAAGGGGCGCGGCAAGCTCAAGCAGATGATCGCCGAACACCCCGTGCATCTGATCGGCACCTCGGGCACGGTGACGACGCTGGCGGGGCTGCATCTGGGGCTCGAGCGCTATGAGCGCCAGAAGGTCGATGGGCTGTGGATGAGTATGGCTGAGGTCGATGCGACGATGAACGCGCTGCTGGCGATGCCGTTCGATCGGCGCGTGTCGCACCCGTGCATTGGCCGCGACAGGGCGGACCTCGTGCTCCCCGGCTGCGCCATCTTCGAGGCGATCCGCCGCGAGTGGCCGACCGAGCGCGTGCGTGTCGCCGATCGCGGCTTGCGCGAGGGCATATTGATTTCGCTGATCGATGAGGACCGCGGGCGCCGCCCGATGGGGAGGCGCTGATGGCCAAGACTACCAATATGGGCGGCGGCACCGGGCGCAAGACCGATAAGGATCTGAAGGTCCGGGTGAAGACCTCGAAGGGCAGGAAGATCGGCTCGACCTTGTGGCTGCAGCGGCAGCTCAATGATCCCTATGTGGCGAACGCCAAGGCCGAAGGGCTGCGCTCCCGGGCGGCCTACAAGATGATCGAGCTCAATGAGCGCTACAATCTGCTGCGCAAGGGGATGCGGGTTGTCGATCTCGGCGCGGCGCCCGGCGGATGGAGTCTGGTCGCGGCGCCCATTGTCGGGACGACCGCCGAGAAGCCGCTGATCGTCGGTATCGACTATCTGGACATGGATCCGATCGAGGGCGTGATCCTGCTCAAGAAGGACTTCAACGACGAAGACGCCCCGCAGATGCTGATCGACGCGATGGGCGGCAGGAAGGTCGATTTGGTGATGTCGGACATGGCGTCGCCAACGACTGGGCACCGCGCAACGGACCACATCCGCATCATCGCGCTGGTGGAACTGGCGGCCGACTTCGCCGTGCAGGTGCTGGCGCCGGGCGGGGCCTTTGTCGCGAAGGTGTTCCAGGGCGGCACCGAGCATGAGCTGCTGCACATGCTAAAACGGCATTTTACTACGACCTTGCATGCGAAGCCTCCGGCGTCGCGGACGGGCAGTGCCGAGGCCTATCTGGTGGCCAAGGGCTTCAAGGGCTGAACCCTAGACGCCGTGCCCGCTGAGGTTGCTCCCCGCGTTCTTGGGCAACCTGATGAAGATCAGCGTCGAGATCAGGCCAACTGCTGCAATGACATAGAACGCCATGTGGAAGTCGCCGAGGAGCGGCGGTCCGCCATGCGTCAGGCGAACCAGTTCCAGCGCACCGCCACCCAACGCGACGCCGAAAGCGAGCGTCAGCTGCACGCCGACCTGGCTGATAACATTGGCTTGGCCGGCGTCCTTGTCTTCGACATCGGCGAAGGTGAAGGCATTTGTCGCGGTCCAGAAGATCGACTGGAAGAAGCCGGTGATGACGAGGAAACTCATGATCAGCGGCATCGGCGTCGTGGGGGCGTAGATGCCCATGCCGATGACGCCGAGCATGGTGATGAAGGTCGAGATCAGCAGCGTCGTGCGAAAGCCGAGCCGATGGAGGATCGCTTCAGCGACGAATTTGGCGGCGAATGCACCGACAGCGGTCGCGAAGGTCACGCTGCCGCTCTGGAAGGGCGTGAGGCCGAAGGTCAGCTGCAGCATCAGCGGAAAGAGGAACGGCATGGCGCCGGTGCCGAGCCGGAAGAACGAGCCCGCAATGAAGGTGGTGCGGAACAATCGCAGCCGGAACAGGGTGAGGTCGAGCAGCGGATAATCGGTGCGCCGGAAGTGCCAGAGATAGATGAGCGCGGCGACGCAACCGCCGAGGAGCGCCGCGATGCCGAAACTCACGGGCAAAGCGGGGAGGGTGATGACGGAGATGCCGAACACCCAGCCGGCGAATGCGGTGCCTGCTAAGACGAAGCCGAGGAAATCCATCTTGCGCGGCTCGTTGCGATGCCAGTCCGGCAGGAACGCATTGACGAGGAAGATGCCGGCGATGCCGATCGGCACGTTGATCAGGAAAATCCAGTGCCAGCTGAGATAGGTGGTGATGAAGCCGCCCACCGGGGGCCCGACGATGGGGCCGACAAGGCCGGGGATGCTGAGCCAGGCCATTGCATCGACGAGCTGGTTTCGCGGCGTCATGCGCACGAGAACGAGCCGGGCGATGGGCGTCATCATGGCGCCACCCATGCCCTGGAGGAAGCGCGAGCCTACGAAGGTGAGGAGTGAGTTCGAGATCGCGCAGGCGACCGAGCCCAGCATGAAGACCACGATGGCGCCGCGGAAGACGTTACGGGCACCGAATTTGTCGGCCATCCAGCTCGAGGCTGGAATGAAGATGGCGAGTGCCACGAGATAGGCGGTGAGCGCCAGTTTGAGTGCAACCGGCTCGGTGCCGATATCGTGGGCGATGTTGGCGAGCGACGTGGCGATCACGGTCGAGTCCATGTTCTCCATGAACAGCGCGACGGCGAGGATGAGCGGAACGATACGGGAAGGCATCAGGCGACAGCTTCCGTCTTGGAGAGCGGCTTCGTCCGATGGCCAGACACGTCGGAGCCGGCGTCAGGAGGTAGGCGGAAGAAGAACAGCGCGCTGATGATTGCGAGTCCGCCGACGGCGAACCAGGCGATGTGGAAATCGCCAAGGGTCGGTACGCCGCCATGCTGGCGCGACAGGAATTCCAGCAGACCGCCACCGACTGCAACGCCCAGCGCGACGGAAATCTGCTGGCTTACAGCCGAGATCGCGGTCGCCTGGCTTGCCTCGGACTCATCGATATCGGCGTAGCCGAAGACGTTGACGCCGGTGAAGAAGAACGAGCGGCTGAGCCCGCCCATGAACAGGCTGAACATGAGCAGCAGATGCGGCGATTCCGGCGTGAAGAAGCCGTTGATACCGAGGAAGACGCAGCCGAGCACCGACGTCGCGGTGAGCATGCGCGGGAAGCCGAAACGGGCATAGAGCCGCTCGGCGACGAATTTGCTGAGGATAGCGCCGAAGGCGGAGACGAAGGTCGTCATGCCCGATTCGAACGGCGTGAGACCGAAGGTCAACTGCAGCATCAGCGGCATGAGGAACGGGAACGCACCGATGCCGATGCGGAAGAACAGGCCGCCGACGACTGCCGTTCGGAAGTAGCGTTTGCGCAGCAGGGTCGGGTCGAGCAGTGGGAACTCGACCCGCTTGGCGTGACGCAGATAGAGCAGCATGGACGCGATGCCGACAGCGATGGCGAGATAGCCGGCAATGGTCGGGATGGCGGGAAGGCTGATCACCGACAGGCCGAAGATGATGCCGGAGAACGCGATGGAGGTGAGAAAGAAGCCGTAGACGTCGATGGGCCGAGGCGTGCGGGGTTCCGCCGGCGGCAGATATCTGCCGGCGAGCAGGATGCCGATGACGCCGATCGGCACATTGATCCAGAAGATCCAGTGCCAGCTGAGATAGGTCGTGAGGAAGCCGCCGACCGGCGGGCCGGTGAGCGGGCCGATGAGGCCGGGGATGGTGAGCCAGGCCATGGCCGAGACCAGCTCGTTGCGGGGCGTGGCGCGCAGCAGCACGAGGCGGGCGATGGGCGTCATCATCGAGCCGCCGACGCCTTGCAGGAAGCGCGAGACGACGAAGGTTTCGAGCGAATGCGAGAAGGCGCAGGCGATGGAGCCGACAACGAAGACGGCGATGGCGGCGCGGAAAACGACGGTCGAGCCGAAGCGATCGGCCATCCAGCCCGAGATCGGGATGAAGATGGCGAGCGACACAAAATAGGCGGTGAGGGCGAGTTTGAGCGCGATCGGGCTCGTGCCGATGTCGGCCGCGATGGCCGGCAGGGAGGTCGCGATGACGGTCGAGTCCATGTTCTCCATGAACAGGGCAACGGCCAATATGAGCGGGGTTATGCGGATCAATTCGAAATTCGGGGGGTCGCGCGGGGAGCGCGGAGGATATGCATCGGGGATATGCCTCCTTTTCCATCATGACAATGCGCGATTGCGTCGAGGGGATGATTTTGGCACGAGCGGAGGATCCCGACAGCCTGACGGCTTCGGGGTTTGGCTCGCCGCAGGCTGGCTTTTTTGCGCTCTGTCCGAACGATCCCAAGCGGGCTCGCTCGGCCAACCGCGGCCGGCCTACGGGCGGAGAGCGCGGTGCGCCTCCGAAAGGGTGGGGGTGTGATGAGACACCCCGCGCTCTCCGCGATGGATTTTGGGAATGGCCGGTT
>JBDSHC010000166.1:0-7252 GCA_039918675.1 Devosia sp. | reverse complement strand
GTTCGCCATGATCTGCTCCAAAACAAAAAACCGGCACGCGAAGCTGCGGCCGGTTCGAGCACGGGTCCCTTTAGCGACTTGTTTTAAGTGGCTGCAATCAGACCGGCCAAATCACCACTGGGGTTTGCATTAGTCCCAGCGATGGGTCCAGTCAACCACACCGATGTTCCGCCCTCCACCGTCATCCCCGGGCTTGACCCGGGGACCCAACGGAAAGTGCAACTGGGTGGAGGGGTCAGGCCCGGCCATGACGGCGGTTGGATCAGGAGCCTGGCGGAAAACCGGGATTCCCGCCTGCGCGGGAATGACATCGGAGAGAAGCGCCGGTATCTAGGGTTCCATGCAAGACAACCAACCCTGGTCGGCGGGCGTATTTCCGGCGCGGTATATCGAGCGGCTGCGGGCCGAGGGCGCGCTTTTGGCGCCGGACTTCGCCGAGGCGCAGGTGCAGCCTGCGAGCCTCGATCTGCGGCTTGGGTCAGTTGCTTACCGCGTCCGGTCCAGCTTCCTGCCCGGGCCGGAGCAGACCGTGGCCGAGCGGATCGCGACGCTGGAGCTGCATCGGCTGGATTTGACCGAGAGCGCCGTGCTGGAACGCGGCTGCGTCTATCTGGTGCCCTTGCAGGAGAGTCTGGCGTTGCCGCCCAATGTGAGCGCCGGTGCAAACCCCAAAAGTTCGACCGGCCGGCTCGACGTCTTTACCCGCGTTATCGGTGACAAGGCGCGCGGCTTCGACACGCTGCCCGCCGGCTATCACGGCCCGCTCTATCTCGAGATTTCGCCACGAACGTTTCCCGTCCGTGTCCGCGAGGGATCGCGGCTGAGCCAGATGCGGTTCCGAGTCGGCGATACACGGCTGAGCGCGACCCAGCACAAGGCACTGCACCGCGCTGCGACGCTGGTCATCGACGGGAACGAGAATGTCGGCGAGGGCGTCGCTCTGTCGATCGACCTCAAGGGCGCGGAGCGCAACGGGCTGATCGGGTTCCGTTCGAAGCGGCACACGCCGGTCATCGACATGGACAAGAAGGACGCGCTCGACGTCCTCGACTATTGGGAGCCGCTGATCAATCGCGGCAGCGACGAATTCATTCTCGATCCCGACGAGTTCTATATTCTGGTCAGCTGTGAGAGCGTGCATGTGCCTCCGGCCTATGCGGCCGAGATGGTGCCGTTCGATCCGCTGGTCGGAGAGTTTCGCGTCCACTATGCCGGCTTCTTCGATCCGGGCTTCGGGCACTCGGCGGCGGGCGGCACCGGCAGCCATGCTGTGCTCGAGGTGCGCAGCCGCGAAGTCCCGTTCCTGCTCGGCCATGGCCAGACGATTGGCCGGCTGATCTATGAGCGGCTTGCGGAGCAGCCGGACCGGCTCTATGGCACCGGGCTCGGGTCGAACTACCAGGCCCAGACCCTCAAGCTTTCCAAGCATTTCCGCCCATACTCGATTTAGGACATGACTATGACCGCCACTCGCGCCTTCGCTGCGCAATCCTCGACGTCTCCGCTTGCGCCGCACACCATCGAACGCCGCGAGCCGGGCGCGCACGACGTCAAGATCGACATCCTCTATTGCGGCGTCTGCCATTCGGATCTGCACACGGCGCGCGGCGAATGGGCGGGCACGAAGTATCCGTGCGTGCCAGGCCATGAGATTGTCGGCACGGTTGTCGCGGTCGGCGCGCATGTGACGAAGTTCAAGATCGGTCAGCGCGTGGGCGTGGGTTGCATGGTCGACAGCTGCCGCGAATGCGAGAGCTGCAAATCGCATCTCGAGCAATATTGCTATGAGGGCAACATTGGCACCTATAATGGCAAAGACAAGCATATGGGCGGCCAAACCCTTGGCGGCTATTCGGCCGGCATCACGGTGGATGAGGCCTTCGTGCTGAATATTCCCGACGCGCTGCCGCTCGACGCAGCAGCACCGCTCCTTTGCGCCGGAATCACGCTCTACTCGCCGCTGAAGCATTGGGGCGCCGGTCCGGGCAAGCGGGTTGGCATTATCGGTCTCGGTGGACTTGGGCACATGGGCGTCAAGATTGCCCATGCGCTCGGCGCCCATGTGACGATGATCACCACGTCGCCGTCGAAGGCCGCCGATGCCAAGAAGCTCGGTGCCGATGACGTCATCATCTCGACCGACACAGCGCAGATGGCTTCTGCCTCCAAGACGTTCGACCTGCTGATGAACACCGTGTCCGCGACGCATGATTTCAACGCTTACATGCGGCTTTTGCGGGTAGATGGCGCGCAAGTGCTGCTTGGCGTGCCGCCCACCGACTTCCCGCCACCGGCCGTCGGCCGCATGATCGGCAACCGCTTGACGCTCGCAGCCTCGACCATTGGCGGCATCGAGGAAACGCAGGAAATGCTCGACTTCTGCGCGGCCCACAACATCGTTTCGGATATCGAGATGATCCGCATGGACGAGGTCAACGGGGCCTATGAGCGGATGCTGAAGGGCGACGTGAAGTATCGCTTCGTCATCGATATGGCGACGCTGAAGGCGGCGTGAGCCTAGCTGTTCCGCTGGATCGAGGCGCCGCCGGTCGAGAGCGTGAAGGCGGCGTCGACGACCAATACCGAGGCGGCAGCGCGTGATGCGAGCGCGGAGGCCACCGCATCGAGATTGACCGCGGTGCCCTCGAAATCCGTCGTCGCCGTGTCCGAGAAGCCGAGCCAGGTTTGGCCTTTGACCGATGCCGCCTCGCCGACGAACACAAAGAAGTAGAGGGTGTCGGACTCCGGGCCGCTGCTGACCGGCAAAGCGGTTGGTGCGATCCGAGCCTGATTCTGCAGTGGCGAGCCGGTCGCCTCCTGACCGAGGAAATCGCTGAGGCCCTTGTCGAACTGGCCATGCGACGGGTTGACGAGGCGGTGCACCGCAAAGCCCGCCTCGCGAAGCATCGCCTCCCAAGCGTCGGCGTCGGTGTCGTCGTCATCGGCGCTGCCGGCGGTAACGACGAGCGCTTCGAGCTTTCGCGTCGGTGACGGACGGCCGAGATAGATGTCCCCATTGAGGCTGGTCGAGAGCAGCGGTCGGGCTGTGTTGGTTGCCGCACGCATCTCTTCCTGCGCGCGCGTGAACGCCGTGAGAAGCGGCGTGTCGGGGTCCATCAGATGCTTGGTGGCGGCAGTGGTGAACAGCGTTCGGCTCGTTGCGCCCAGCTTGAAGTCGCCCTTCGCGGTGGCATAAGCGACGAGCTGTCCAGTAATGTCCGTCCGCTGTGCTTCGCCGGCAATCTCGGCGGCGACGGAATGCTGCTCCGCCTCGCGGGCTTGCGCCTGCGCCTGCCGGAAGCGGCCCTCGGCGTTGACGCTCCAGATCGCGAGGCCGATAGCGGCAATGGCCAGCGTGCCTGAGGCGATCAGTCCGAGCCGCGTCCGCATCGAGAGCCGCTTCAACACCTCTTCCTTGGCCGCTTGCTCGACGCCCACTGCGGCGAGGCGCTCCGCCTCCAGCGCCGACTGGCTGTTCTCGAAATCGCCGCTGGCATCGACGAAGGAGCGCTGTAGATCGGTCGGCTGCGGGCCGTTGTCCTTGGCGGCCGCGACCCAGTGGCGAGCCGCGTCGAGCTCGGGACCGCGCAGTAGCAGCACATCCGGCCGCCCACGCTGGATCCAGCGTTCGGCAAGTTCGCCAAAGCGCGTGTGTTCACGAATCCACGCAGAGTCCGTCGTGAGGGCGACCGCGAGCTGCTTGAGCGCGCGCGAGAAGGACTGGCCGCGATTGAAGAAGATATAGTTGAGGCGGGCAAGCCAGCTCGGTGCATCCGCATCGGGCACTTCGACGGCCACCACCGGAATGACGCGCTTCGACAGCGCCTCGGCCGCCTTGATCTCCCAGGCGCATTGTGCCGAGCCGATTGAGCCCGGGGTGACGACGAAGACGATCGTATCGGCGGCGCTGATCAAACCCTCGAGCCGCTTCTCCCAATCCTCGCCAGCAGCGATATCATTGCGGTCGAGGAACGCATCGAACCCCGCGACGTCAAGCGCATCGACCAGTTCTTCGGCAAACGCCGCGCCGTCCCTGCGGGCGTAGGAGATGAAGACTTTGAGGGACTGGTCGGATTTGGGCATTTAGTAAAAGTCGATTCCGAGATTTGTGCGCAGCGCGTCGCGGCTTTCCTCGAGCGGACCGGCGAGGCCAATGCTGTGTGAGGCGCCGTCGACGCTGTCCGCGATCGATTGCAGCAGCGGGCAGATTGGTCCGTCTTCGCAATGGTCGGTGACCCAGCTTGCAACCGGGGCCGGGAAGATGAACCACGTCAACGCCAGAACCGCGAGCGTGATGATGATGGTTCGTCGCGGTGACCGGCTGCGCATCGGCTCTGTGATGTCGGTCATGATCGCCTCAGAACTGGAAGTAGATGAAGGGCGCGGCGGCAGTTGGCGCGAATAGGATCAGGACAATCATGGCAGCGACGAGGCCGGCGATCTGCAGCACCATCGGTACGCGCATAAAGGTCGCGCTGAGCCCGATGCGAAGGCTGCTGGGGACGAACTGGGTGAGAACGCCAATCACCAGAAGCGCCGTGAGGAAAGGTGTGAGGAGCGTCGGCGCGTCGAGACGCTGCGCGATGCCACTGAACACATCGCCGGCGGTCTCGATGTCGGGCGAGCGGAAGAACACCCAGGTCGCGAGGATAAACGCCGTCATCAGCACAAGGCAAAGCGCTTTGTAGAGCCATTTGTCTCTGACGTTCTCCGCCAGCGAAGTCTTGGCCCACAAATGATTGGCGACCAGCGCGAGGCCATGCAGCGTGCCCCACAGAACGAAGGTGAAATTGGCCCCATGCCACAGCCCCCCGAGCACCATCGTGGTCATCAGCGCAAGGACGGTGCGGAGCATGCCGTGACGGCTGCCGCCAAGGGGGATGTAAAGATAATCGCGCAGCCACGAACTCAGCGAAATATGCCAGCGCGTCCAGAATTCGCGTGGGCTGAGCGAGCGATAGGGCTGGTTGAAGTTTTCGGGAAAGCGATAGCCCAGCAGCGCCGCAACACCGATAGCGATGTCGGTATAGGCCGAGAAGTCGAAATAGATCTGGAAGGCATAAGCGACTACCGCGAGAGCGATGTCTCCGCCGCCGAACTGGCTGGGCGCGATGAACACCGGATCGACAATAGCGACGGCGAGGTAGTTCGCCAGAACGACCTTCTTGAACAGTCCGCCGACGATCAGCGCCATCGCAGCGGAATAGGGGCGGGCAGTGGTCTTGGGGTTGGATTCGATCTGCGGGATGAAGTCGGCAGCGCGCACGATCGGGCCGGCGACGAGATGCGGGAAGAAGCTGATGTAGAGCGTCACGTCGCGCAGTGATCGCGTTGGCACCATGCGGCCGAAATAGCCATCGACCATGTAGGAGATCGCGTGGAACGTGAAGAACGAGATCGCGATCGGGACGACGACTTCGTTGAATCCCGGATGGACGCCGACGAGATCGAGCAGTCCCGCATTCATCAGCGTGGCGAGCGCGAAATTATAGTATTTGAAATAGCCCAAGAGCAGCAGCGCGCCACCGACGCCGAGAGCCAGTGCAAGCTTACGCGGTCGGGGCCGGCTGGTCCCTTCATGGACGCGACCCACCGCATAGGCGACGGCCGACACGGCAATCAGCAACAGCGCGAAGCCAATACTCCAGAACGCATAGAAGCCAAGGCTCGCGAGCAGCAGCATCCATTTGCGTAGCGTCTCAAGCCGAAGTGACGACAGCGCCCAATTGGCGACCAGCACAACAGCAAAGAAGATCGCAAACTCGATGCTCGGAAACAGCACTACTGGCCCCTCAAGGCGCGGCCGACCATCGGCTCGAGAATGCGCGAGAACGCATCGGCGCTTTCGCGATAGCCGCGTCCGGTGAGGTGAACACGGTCCGGTCCGAACAATGCGGGGTCGCCGAGACGGCCCTGCTCAAGGTCGCAGGCGCTGGGAAGCGCGCTCCCCCAATCCCAATAGGTGGCGTTGAACTGCTTGGCCGCAGCCATGATGGCTTCGCGCACGGCGGCAAGCTTGGGCGGCTGTGCCCAGCACGCTCCGGCAATTGGAGCGATGCCGCAGGCGTTGCGGACATTGGCGCAGGAACTCTCCTGCCGGGCCCCGGGTGGTGGGCCCACAAGGACCAGCTGCAAATCCGGGCGCGCCTGACGGAAGGCGGTGAGGATGTCCACATAAGTCTTGCGGTATTTGTCGATGTCGAGGTTGTCGTCGAACCCCTCATTGGTCCCGAAGGCGAGCACCAGCATGTCGGGGTTGAGCCGGGCCAAATCGTCGCTGAGATTCTCGCGCGAGATGCGGTTTAGCACCGTGACCCGCGCGCCGGGGAAGCCGACGCTGAGGTACGACAGGCCGGTCTGGCGTTGATCGATGAAGACACCGGAGAATTCCACTTTTCCACCGGACATGGTTCGCACAGCAAGCGTCTTGAAGCTGCCGACAGAATCTGTGGCCGGGAGCAGCCGGCGGATCAGCGGGTCGCCGGGGCGACCATCGAGCATCACCTGATCGACCACTTCGCCATCGAGCAGGATCTCGGCGCGACCACCGCCCGGCGATTTGAGGAAGCTCACATCGATGGCGTCGAAAAGCTGCTGCCCATTTGCTGAAAAGCTGATCGTTGCTCCCGCCGAGGTCGCCGTGGCTGTGTAGCCTGAGAGCCAGAAATGTTCGGGCTCGTCGGTGCTGGCCATCGCGTTGTAGGACCAGCTCTCGTCGGCCTTGATGTTGATTTCCGCGGACTGCACGCCGGCCTTGGGAATGCCCGGCGGCAGGAAAAGGCCGCCCTTGCCGAAGCTCGCCTGCAATCGGTCGCGGACTTCGCCGGTGAACAGGTCAGCCGCAGTGTGGCTGTCGCCGATCTGGAGGATGACGAAGGATTTCTTCGCAGTGGCCATCGGTGCGGTGGCGGTCTCGGTGGTGATCGGCAGTGCCACTTCCTGCGACGTGAGGCGTTGTTCGCTGGATGGGGACAGGGCTTCGCTGGACGTCGCTACGATCGGTTCGGCGGAAGCAGGCGCCGGAGCTTGTGCTCGGTCGGCGAAGACAAAGAGGCCACCGATCACGAGGAGAAAAGCGAGCGCCGCCAGCGCGACACTGATGAGCAGCCAGCGGAGGAGCCGCGACGCCACTGCTACTGGCCGAGGCAGCCGTCGCTGAAGGAGACGCCGGCCTTGGCCAGCGCCTTGTTCAGCGGCACTTCCAGATATTTGCCTAGAACGTCGTAACCCGCAGCAGTGAAATGGAGCCCAT
>JBDSHC010000165.1:0-27212 GCA_039918675.1 Devosia sp. | reverse complement strand
GCACCACCAAGAACCCGATCACGCCGACCGGCGGCGTCGTTTCGCTGCGGGGCAATCTGGCTCCCGACGGCGCCATCGTGAAGGTCGCCGGCCTCAAGAGCCAGCGCGTCGTCGGCCCGGCGCGCGTCTTCGACACCGAAGAGAAGTGCTTTGAAGCGGTCAACACCCGCACCTACAAGGAAGGCGACGTGCTCGTCATCCGCTACGAAGGGCCGAAGGGCGGCCCCGGCATGCGCGAGATGCTGTCGACGACGGCAGCACTCTACGGCCAGGGGATGGGCGACAAGGTGGCGCTGATCACCGACGGCCGTTTCTCCGGCGCCACTCGTGGCTTCTGTGTCGGCCATGTCGGCCCCGAAGCGGCGGTCGGCGGACCGATCGCTCACCTCAAGGATGGCGACATCATCACGCTCGACGCCGTCACCGGCGAGATCTCGGTGAACGTCACCGAGGAAGAATTCGCCCAGCGCGCCAAGAGCTGGGCACCGCGCGAGACCGAGTATGGCTCGGGCGCTATCTGGAAGTATGCCCAGCTTGTGGGACCGGCGCGTTACGGCGCGCTGACCAACCCCGGCGCCAAGGGCGAGAAGGAGCAGTATGCGGATATCTAGGAACGCTTCGGCGTTCGTTTCCGTGAGTGTTATGTCGGCGCTGCTGATGTTCAGCACAGCGCCGGCAAATGCCCAGTCGGCAGTCGATGCCGCGCAGGCCATGGCAAGCGCCATGGACGGCGCAGGCGGCGGTATCTCGATGACCGACCAGCTTGCGGCGCTCGAGGCCGCAGCGGCGGCAGGCGACCCGATGGCCCTGTGGCAGCTCGGGCTGATGTATGAAAGCGGCGAGGGCGTCGCGCAGGACAAGGCCAAGGCCTTCGGCTATTTTTCGCAGATCGCCGACCAGCATGCCGACACCGCCCCCAAGGGCATTGAGGCCGACATCGTCGCGCATTCCTTCGTCAAGATCGGCGAGTACTACAAGGACGGCCTGCCCGAAGCGGGCGTAGCGCAGGACGAAGCCTATTCGACCAAGCTGCTCCTGCATGCGGCGAGCTATTTCGGCGATGCCGATGCGCAGTACAAGATCGGCGAGCTCTATCTCGACAAGTCGGAACTTGGCGACAATCCGCTGCAGAGCGCCCGCTGGCTGTCGCTCGCCGCGCGCAAGGGCCACGCCGGCGCACAGGCTAAGCTCGGCAATATCCTGTTCAACGGCGATGGCGCACTACCGGCCAATCCGGTCGAAGGGCTGATGTGGCTCACGGTCGCTAGCCGCCGTGCCGTTGGTACGACCGATGCCGGCTGGATCGACGATCTACTTAATGCCGCAATGTCGATTGCCGAGCCCGACCAGCGCAAGCAGGCCGTCGAGATGGCGGATAGCTTGGGTACGCAGTTCGGCGGCCTCTAGAACGCGAAACTACCCTCGACGGGCACATGGTCGCTCGGCTTGTCCCAGCCACGCACTTCCTTGTGTACCAGCACGCCTTCGAGGCGGTCCGCCGCCTGCGGTGAAAGCATGAGGTGGTCGATGCGGATGCCGTTGTCGAGCCGCCACGCGCCAGCCTGAAAATCCCAGAATGTGTAGCTCGGCTCGTCCGTCACCGCGCGTAACGCATCCACCATTCCCATACCGATTAGCGTACGGAACTTCTCCGCGCTTTCGGGCCTGAACAGCGCGTCGCCGACCCAGGACTCAGGGTGCTTTGCGTCGATCGCCGCGGGGATGATGTTGAAGTCGCCGAGCAGCACGAAGGGCTCCTCGAGCGCCAGCCTATCCTCGGTGAATTTGATCAGCCGCTCCATCCAACCGAGCTTGTAGGGAAACTTCTCGCTGTCCACCGGATTGCCATTGGGCAGATAGATACAGCAGACCCTAATAGCGCCGGTCTCGGTTGAGAACACCCCCTCGATCAGCCGCGACTGCTCGTCGGAGTCGTCGCCGGGCAGGCCGCGGGTCACCTCATCGAAGCGAAGCTTCGAGAGGATTGCAACGCCGTTCCAGCTCTTCTGGCCAAAGGTCTCGATGTTGTAGCCGAGCGCCTCGATTTCGAGGCGCGGAAACCCCTCATCGACGGTCTTGATCTCCTGCAGGCAGACGATGTCCGGCGACACCTCCTCGAGCCATTTTAGGAGCACTTCCATACGGGCTTTGATGCCGTTGATATTCCACGTCGCGATGCGCATGCGGCAAGCTTAGCCGTCACCGAAGACCGCGTCACGGATTTCCTCACGGAACGGCCCGTTGCAGCCCTCGCGCATGGTGTTGGTGAACACCACGATATTGGTATCCGTCACGGGGTCGACGATCCAGTTGTTGCCCCAGATGCCGCCCCATTGCACCATCCCGGCGCGCTGCCAGCCCGAGGCCTTGGCGTCGGCAATCACCGCGCCAACAAAGCCGAACTGCTGGCCGGGATCGTTGGGCCGGAACAGCGGCCCGATCTGGTTCGACAGCGCCGATTGGCGGCTTGCAGGCGTCAGCAGGTCGCCGCTCCGCCAGCACTCCAGCAGCTTCATGAAATCGCTCGCCGTGCCTGCCATCCCGGCGCCGCCCGATTGCGGAGCGCCGGCATCCATGATGCGACCGGGGGAAAACACCTCCGCTTTGTCCGGATTGGCTGGATCGTTGTAGACGGTCTGCGGTTCGCCCATACGGAATGGTGCTGGCGTGGCATCACCGTAGGCGGTCGCGAGCCGGGCAGGGTCGCGCACGAAGAAATGCGTGTCGATCATCCCAAGCGGTCCGGTGACCCATCTGGTCAGCGCCGCCTCGACATCGGAGATCTTGCCATTGATCGCGCCGACGACGCCCCCCAGCACGTCGATCGACATGCCGTACTCCCAACGAGCGCCCGGCGCGAAGGCCAGCGAGCCACGGCCGAGCCGTCGCAAATTCTCTTCGAGCGAAAGCGATGGCCCCGGACCGGCGCCGCGCTGCACATCATGCGGTGGGCTGTCGTAAGTGATGCCTGAGGTATGGGTGAGAAGCTGCCGGATCGTAATCACCGGCGTCGATCCATCCGGCGCCGTCGGCACCAGGAAGGGCAGATACTTCGTCACCGGATCGTCGACCGACAGAAGGCCCATATCGGCCAGCACCAGCACCGCCGTCGCCACGATCGGCTTGGTACACGAGGCGAGACGGAAGATCGTGTCCTCGACGACAGACGCGCCCGCCTCGCGGTCCGCCAAGCCGGCGGCACGGGCGTAGACCCGCTCGCCCTCCCGGTTGATCAGCACGACGCAGCCGACGATACGGCTCCCCAGCGCGGCGTCGATCGCCGCGTCCACACGCGCAGTCATAGTCATGCTTGGGTCCTCCGCAGCGAACGCTAAGCCGCCCCTGGTGCGCTGGCAATCAGACGTTGGCGTAGATCGCTTCGCGGATGGTCTGGAAGAACGGCCCGCCGCCATCGACGGCAACGTTGGTCATCACGGCGACAGCGAGTTTGTCGACCGGATCGATGAACCACGAATGTCCATAGATGCCGCCCCACTCGTAAGATCCAGTGGAATAGGGGTGGTTCACCGCAAGCTGCTCATCCTCGACGAGTGCGCCGAAATAGCAGAACTTCATGCCCGGCTCGCGCTCCACTTCGCCGATCCGGTTGCTCGTCGCCTTCTCCATCATCGCTCTGCTCAGGATCGGCGCCCCGCCTCGCTCCAGCACGGTGATGAATTTGATGAAGTCGCCTGCGGTGCCGGCCATGCCAGCACCGCCCGACTGGAACGCCTTCGGATTGAAGATGCGGCCCGGCGAGAAGGTCAGGCGATCGTTGCCGTTGGTGACCTTGTAAGGATCGGTCATGCGCACCGGTGGAATGCCGGGACCATAGGCCGTCGCTAGCCGGCTCGTGTCAGTCACATGGAACCGCGTATCCACCATGCCCAGGGGCCCGGTCACATAATGCAGCACGGCATCACCCGGCACGCCGCCATGCGCGGCGGCAATCACCGCGCCCAGTACATCGATCGCCACTGAGTATTCCCAGCGCGTGCCCGGTTCGTATTTGAGCGGGAAGCGCGCGATGCCCGTAAAATTCTGTTCGAGCGTCAGATCATTATCGGCCAGCCCCGCGGACACTTCCTCGCGCCCGGTCGCCAGCGGATAGGCGTAGCTCAGTCCCGCCGTATGCGTCAGCAGATGATGGATGGTGATCTTCGGCTCGCGCCCATCCGCCAGCTTCGGGCGAAAATAGGGGAGCCAGTCGGCCACCGCGCCGTCGAGCGACAGGATGCCCTTCTCGACCATCGCCAGCGCCGTTGCGGCCACGATCGGCTTGGTCAAAGAGGCGAGCCGGAAGATCGCATTCTCGGGCAGCGGCGTACTGGCCTCCCGGTCGAGATAGCCCTTGGTGCGGTCGAATACCGTCTCCCCGCCTTTCACCACCAGTACGCGGGCGCCGACGATTTGGCGTTCGTCGAAGGCGCGGTTGGTCGCCTCGTCGAGTTTACCGGCAAAATTCAAGCTGATCCTCTCCAGGCTAGCGATCCCGCTTAGCGGGCGCGACGGGCGTCAGCAAGGCGACGGAGGTTACGCGACCGAAAAGCTGGTGCCGCAGCCGCAGCCCGCGACCGCGTTCGGATTCTTGATCTGGAACGACTGGCCGATCAGATCGTCGACATAGTCGATTTCGGCGCCGCCCATAAATTCGAGGCTCAGCGAGTCGATCAGCACTGTGGCCGAGTCCTTGGCCAGCACGAGATCGTCGGCCGCGGGCGTTTCCTGCACGATCTTGTATTCGTACTGGAAGCCCGAGCAGCCGCCGCCCGCCACGACGATGCGCAGCACCGTGCCTTCGGGTTGCTTGGCCAGCACGCGGCCGATCTTCTTGGCGGCGCGGTCTGTCAAAACGACATTGTTCGGTGCTAGGGCAAGTTCACTCATAGAAAATCCTCGCGACGCTACGCGCTCGCATAGGCGCAATGTAATATCGTTGAATGCCGATGGAAAGAGCCCAATGAGCGAGCAGGTCCCTTATGCGTCCGACCCCGCGCATAGCCGGGGCCGCCTGTTTCCCACCTCCAGCAGCCCGACTCGCTCGGAATTCCAGCGCGACCGCGACCGGATCATCCATTCCACCGCTTTCCGCCGCCTGCAGTACAAAACGCAGGTCTTCCTCCACCATGAGGGCCAGCATTTTCGCACAAGGCTGACCCATACGCTCGAAGTCAGCCAGATGGCGCGCTCCATCGCCCGCGCTCTGAGGCTCAACGAGGATTTGGCGGAAGCCGTGGCTCTGGCCCACGATCTTGGCCACACCCCCTTCGGCCATGCAGGCGAGCGCGTGCTGCAGGAGAAAATGGTCGACTACGGCGGCTTCGACCACAATATGCAGGCGATCCGCGTGGTCACCCGGCTGGAGAACCGCTACGCCGAGCATGACGGGCTTAATCTGAGCTGGGAGGCTTTGGAGGGCATCCTCAAGCACAATGGCCCGCTGATCGACACTGACGACCGCCCCGTCGGCCGCTACCTCCATGAATGGCTGCCCTTCGGCCTCGACGACATCCCCGCCAGCGCCGATCTGATGTTGTCCACTTATGCCAGCCTCGAAGCCCAGGCCGCCGCCATCGCCGACGACATCGCCTACAACGCCCACGATATCGACGACGCCCTGCGCGCCGGCCTCATCACGCTCACCGACCTCATCGATGTGCCGCTCGCCGGCCCGATCGTGCGCGAGGTTCTGGCGCAGTTCCCCAACATCGAGCCCAGCCGGCAGGCGCACGAAATCCAGCGCCGCCTCATCACCCGCGCCATCGAGGATGTCATCGCGACGGCGTCGTTCGAGATCGCCGGCCTCGCTCCACGCTCCGCCGACGATGTCCGCCATGCCGGCCATGCGCTGATCCATTTCTCCGACGAGACCGCCGAGGCCGAGCGCGGCCTCAAGGCCTTCATGTTCGAAAAGGTGTACCGTTCGGAGCAGGTCATGGCCCCGGTCCGCCGCAGCCAGCATCTCGTTGCCGAGCTGTTCGACCGCTATTTCGCTTCCGCCGACATGCCGGGCCGCTGGGGTGAGGGGGCGCGCGCCGCCGAAACCGACGCTGGCCGCGCCCGCATCGTCGCCGACTTCGTCGCCGGCATGACCGACCCCTATGCCGAAGCCGAGCATGCGCGGCTGTTTGACGGCAAACCGGCAGTGGAGTAGGGGGCTCGCACCCTTTCCACCGGAACGATCATGGACATTTTCGCCGATTTCGCCGCGCGTGTCGCGGCCGCGCTCAAGACCCTTTATCCCGAGGCGTCACCGGAGCTGATCGCGCGAGCCGTCGTCGA
This sequence comes from Devosia sp., assembly GCA_039918675.1. Classification (GTDB taxonomy): domain Bacteria; phylum Pseudomonadota; class Alphaproteobacteria; order Rhizobiales; family Devosiaceae; genus Devosia_A. Next base: position 20,930 of record JBDSHC010000165.1, on the reverse strand, counting down.
GCCGCCTCGCGATCCCGCGCATGGCGATCTGTCGTCGAACGCCGCGATGGTCATCGCCAAGCCGCTCGGCAAGAATCCGCGCGAGATCGCCGCAGCGCTGGCCGAGCATTTCAAATCCGATCCCGACGTCGTGAGCGTCGAGGTCGCCGGTCCCGGCTTCCTCAATTTCCGCCTCGATGAACCCACCTGGCACCGGGTGCTCAAATCCGTCGATGTGCTGGGCGAAGCCTATGGCAAGGCCGATCTCGGCAAGGGCGAAAAGATCAACGTCGAGTACGTCTCGGCCAATCCGACCGGCCCCATGCATGTCGGCCATACGCGGGGCGCCGTGTTCGGCGACGCGCTGTCGTCGCTGCTCGACTATGTCGGCTATGACGTTACCCGCGAATATTACATCAACGACGCCGGCGGGCAGATCGATGTGCTCGCCCAGTCGGCGTTCCTGCGCTACCGCGAAGCCCTCGGCGAAAACATCGAGATCCCCAAGGGGCTCTACCCAGGCCACTATCTGAAGCCCGTCGGCGAGCAGCTGGCCAATGAGTTTGCCGGCCAGCTCCGCTGGAAGCCCGAGGCGGACTGGATGCCGATCGTCAAAGATCGGGTGCTGGTCGCCATGCTCGATCTCATCAAGACCGATCTGGCCAATCTCGGGGTCAAGCACGACCTGTTCTTCTCGGAGCGGACGCTGCACGGGCAGGGCGGCGATATCGACCTGACGCTCGACTGGCTGCGCGATCAAAACCTCGTCTATCAGGGCCGTCTCGATCGGCCCAAAGGCCAGGCCGACGATGATTACGAGGAGCGGGAGCAAACTTTATTCCGCGCCAAGGACTACGGTGACGACACGGACCGCGCGCTGGTCAAGTCCGACGGCAGCTTCACCTATTTCGCCGCCGACATCGCCTACCACCGCAACAAGTACAAGCGCGGCTTCAAGCACATGATCAATGTGCTGGGTGCCGACCACTCGGGCTATGTCAGCCGGCTCAAGGCCGCCGTCAAAGCCGTTTCCGGCGGCGAGGCCGACATCGACGTCAAGATCATGCAGCTCGTGCGCCTCCTCAAGAACGGCGAGCCGTTCAAGATGAGCAAGCGGAGCGGCGATCTCGTGCTGCTATCCGACGTCGTCGAAGAGGTCGGCCGAGACGCGACGCGGTTCATGCTGCTCTACCGGCGGAACGAGCAGTCGATGGATTTCGATTTCGCGCTGGTCAAGGAACAGAGCCGGGATAATCCGGTGTTCTACGTCCAGTACGCGCACGCCCGCACCAGCTCGATCTTCCGCAATGCTGCGAGCGAGCTTCCGGCGCTCGATCTGTCGCCGGCCGCGCTGAGCGCCGCGCCGCTCGAACTGCTGGTCTCGCCCGCCGATATCGAGCTCATCAAGACGCTCGCTCAGTGGCCGCGCACGGTCACCGCAGCGGCCCTTGCGCATGAGCCGCACCGCATCGCATTCTATCTTTACGAGATGGCCGCGGCTTTCCACTCCTTCTGGGCAAAGGGAAAGGAAGACAAGAGCTTACGCTTTGTTAACCCTGAGGACCTGAAACTGACGGTGGCGCGACTCGCGCTAGTGGGCGCTGTCAGGCAGGTTTTGGTCAATGGCCTCACAGTCTTGGGAGTGTCTGCTCCAGATGAGCTTTCATAATTCGGGCGCATTGGTGTGATGGTTGGCGGACAGTTCGGGTGGGGCCGAGCAGGGATGCCAACAACACCGTGAGCCTAGTCAATGCCGCCAGCGAGACCGCAGCAGATGTCTGATCCGGCCGATAAATCCGATGACCTTATCGCCGAACTGGCAAAGCTGATGGCCGCGCCTACGGGCGGCAATAAGCCCAGTGTTCAGCCTATGGCGCGTCCGGCGCCGATCGACCCCCTGGCGACCACGCAGTCTTCTCCCATGCCCATCCGCATTCCCGGCATGGATGCGCCGCGGTCCGTTGCCGCCGCGCCCGCCCCGCAACCGGCCCCCCGCGCGCCCGTCACTGGTGCGATCCGTATTCCGGGCATGGACCAGCCGGCGCCGGTCTCCACCAGCGCCCCCGTGTCTAAATTCGATTTCGGCAAGCCGATTTCCGCCGCGACGCCGATCCGGCAGGAGCCGATCTCCAGTCTCTCCGAGCGCCTTGCCGCACAGAACCCATCGCCAGCGCCGCGCACCGAGCCGAGTTTCGGCCTCAACCCGCAGCCGGCGCCGCGGCCCATTCGCGTGCCGTCCGATCTGAGGCCGATCAGCGAGAACCGTTCGTTTGCTCAGGGCCCAGCTCTCTCGGTCGCCCCGCCCGCGCCGGCACCCGTGCCACAGGCGCCCGTAACGCCGCCAAGCAATGGCAATAACGACTACGCGTTCGATTTCGGCTTTGGCCGCAACCCGCCGGCCTCAGCCGCGCCGCCCCGTCCGACCCCAGTGCCCGCCAACGACCCCATCGCCGATTTGATCGCTGCCGAAATGGCGGACGAATCTCCCGCACTGGCACCGCCGCCGCGTCCGGCACCTGCGCCGGTCCAGATGACGCCGGTGGCGCGGACCCAGGTCACGCCGCAGCCGGTCGTGGCGAAACCGTCAATTGCCCCGATTCAGGCAGCGCAGCCTCGCCCCGCCGCCAACGCGCCGATTCCGCTAAAGCCGGTGAGCGTCGCGCCGCGCGCTCCGGAAAGCGACCGTTTCGCGATTTCTCCCGGTGTCGGCCTCAACATGAAGCCGGCGGCCACCCAGCCGCTCAGCGTACCGGCGCAACGTGCCCCGGAGCCGGCCCCGAGGCCGGCGCGCGACGAATCCGACCCGATGTCGGAGATCGAGAGCCTCATCGGCGAAGCCGTACGTGTCGAATTGTCCGCGCCCGGCCCGGTGAGGGTGCAGGCCGCCCCGATGCAGATGGCGCCGCAGATCGCTCCGCATGTCGAATTCGAGTCCGAAGAGGACCTCGAGGAGGAAATCCACGCAAGGCCGCAGGCGTCCTCGGCTCCTGTGGTTCCGCCGCTCAACACGCAGTTTGCCCCGCGCCGCTCGGGCCTCAAGGATGACATCGGTCATTCTGGCGCCGAAGAGGCCATCCTTGCTGCCGCCGCCGCAACCGGGGCGCAGGTCGACCGCATTGATCCGCCGATCGGCGACGAGAGCCCCTATCGCCGTCTCAAGGTGAAGCCGGCGAAATCCTCCTTCGCCTCCGGCGGCATGCGCCAATATGTTGGCATGGCCGTTGCGGGCACGCTGCTGCTCGCCGCAGGCCTCGGCCTTTATTGGGTGCTCAACATGGGCCGCACGGCCAATGTGAACACTGCCGCCTCCGCCCCGCAGCTCACAGCCGACGCGACGCCGGTCAAGGAAGTACCCAAGATCGCCGCCGCGACCGAAACCGATACCGCGCGCTCGCCTGTGCTTGAACAGATGGGCGGCACGTCTGCTGCGACCAGCGCTGAACAACTCGTCTCGACCGACGAAACCAGCAGCGGCGCTCCGGTGACCCGCGACGTTACCGCCGCTGCGGGTGAAGACACCGAAGGTGGCCTCGCCAACCGCAAGGTCCGCACCGTCACCGTCCGTCCGGATGGCACTATCGTTTCAGGCGACGACGCCGTCGCCGGTGCTGAAGAGCTGCCGGTCGACCGCCCTAATGTTCCGTCCGTCCCGAGTACCGAGACCACCAATCTCCTCGGCGACACCACGCAGGTCGCGATGACCGATCCTGTGGCCGGCGGCACCGCCCTGACGCTCGGGACGGTGCCGACCGCCGATGCTGCCGTTACGGGGATTACGGAACTGCAGCCGGTGTTCGACCCGACGATCGTCGCGCCCAAGCCGCTGACGTTCCCCGCCCGCAGCGCGCAGGTCACTGCTTTCGCCGCTGAAGAGCCAACGCCGGTCACTGCAGAGGTTACAGGCGCGACCACGCCGAACGGCCAGATCGATCTCCTGTCCGGCGGCAATACCGAGCCAACGCGGGTCGCCGCGGTCGAGCCGACGCCGATCCGCGCCAGCAATGCTGCGGCCTATGTCCAGCTCTCGTCGAGCCCCAGCGAGGCCGACGCCAAATCCTCGCTGCGCGGCCTCAACAGCCGCTTCGGCAGCCTGTTCGGCGGCAATGAACTCATTGTCCAGTCCGCCGATCTCGGCCAGAAGGGCACCTGGTACCGGGTGAAACTCCCAGCTGCCTCGCTCGGCGAAGCGCAGAAAATCTGCCAGCAGATCAAATCCAATGGCGGCGATTGCATCGTCAGCGGCGGCTGAACCCGCCCTTGACGGCCATTTCCTGTGAGCCCAACCGCTTGAGCCGCTGATTTCCGCTTGGCCGGGCCGGACTTCGTGTAAAACCGGGCGATTGCGGCCTTTGGCCGGCGTAGCTTTGTTGTGGCAGTTCCCATGGTCGACCCATCCGCCGAGTGGCTCGAGCCCGCGCCTCCGCCCGATGACGAGGTGATGTATGTCGACGTCGGCGGGTATGAAGGCCCGCTCGACCTCCTGCTCGATCTCGCCCGCCGCCAAAAGGTCGATCTTGCCGAGATTTCGATCCTGGCGCTTGCCGAGCAATATCTGGCCTTCATCGAAACCGTCCGCGAAAAGCGCATTGAGATCGCCGCCGATTACCTCGTGATGGCCGCCTGGCTCGCCTATCTCAAGAGCCGGATGATGGTGCCGCAGGCCGCCAATGACGACGAGCCGACCGGCGAGATGATGGCGGCGCTGCTGCAATTCCGGCTGAAGCGCCTCGAAGCCATGCGCCGCGCCGCAATGCAGTTGATGAACCGCCCGCTGCTCGGCCGTCAGATCTTCGCCCGCGGCGCTCCCGAGCCCATCACCATCAAGCGCAAATCCCTCTGGGAAGCCTCGCTGTTCGATCTGCTCAAGGCCTACGCCATCCAGCGCGAGCGCGGCATTCCGACCGATTACACGCCGCACGAGCGCAATGTCTGGTCGCTGCAGGAGGCGCGCGAAATCCTCAACCGCCTGATCGGCGAGAGCATGGACTGGGTCCCGCTCGACCGCTATCTCGCCGAATTCCTCGCGCTGCCCGAATTGCGCCTCACCGCCCTCGCATCGACTTTCGCTTCGAGCCTTGAACTGGCGCGGCAGGGGCAAGTAGAACTCCGGCAATCCTTGGCCTTCGGGCCGCTCCTCGTGCGCCGGCGCAAGTCCGACGGCCCTCAGACTGAGAATTGATGTCCGACGAACCCGAAACCTCGCCGAGCCCCGATCTTGCCGAGCGGCACATGCGCATCCTCGAAGCGCTGCTCTTCGCCTCGGCCGAGCCGCTGTCGGCATCCGAACTCGCCCCGCATCTGGGGGAGGGGATGGATACCGAGGGCCTGCTGGTCGCCCTTCAGGCGCATTATGCCGGCCGTGGCGTCAATCTCGTCAAACGCGCCGACAAATGGGCCTTCCGCACCGCCGAAGACCTCAATTTTCTGCTCCGCCGCGAGCAGACCGACAATAGGCCGCTGAGCCGCGCCGCGCTCGAAACCCTCGCCATCATCGCCTACCACCAGCCGGCCACCCGCGCCGAAGTGGAGGAGGTGCGCGGCGTCGCCACCGGCAAGGGTACGCTTGACCTCCTGATGGAAGCCGGATGGATTCGCATGCGCGGCAGGCGCCGCACGCCGGGCCGCCCGGTCACCTATGGCACCACCGAGGCCTTCCTCGATCATTTCGGGCTCGAAGGACTTTCCGACCTGCCGGGCCTCGAAGAGCTTAAGGGCGCCGGCCTCCTCAGCAACCGCCTGCCGCCCAATCTCCAGATCCCGCTGCCCTTCGACGGGCCGCTGCGCGAGGACGAGGACCCGCTCGATCCCGACGACATAGAGGGTCAGGACGAAGAACAATGAGCTTTGACGGCGAGGCCTCGGCGCTCGCCCAATGGGGCCCGCGCGGCACGGCCGGCGTCAGCTTCGCCGCCGCGCTCAGCTTCGACAAAGTCGATGTCCGGCTCGGCGGCCGCGTCGTCCTCGACAGCTTCTCGATCAGCCTGACGCCCGGAGAAATCGTCTGCCTCCTCGGCGAATCCGGCTCGGGCAAATCGACGATCCTCCGCGCCGCCGCCGGCATCCAGCCGATCGCCGCGGGCGAAATCCGTATCAACAACCGGATCGTGTCGGGGCAGGGCGTGCATCTGCCGCCCGACCGCCGCGGCATCGGGCTGATGTTCCAGGATTTTGCGCTGTTCCCGCATCTGACGCTGCTCGGCAATGTGCTGTTCGGCCTCAAGCCCCTCGGTCGCAAAGCCGCGCTGGTGCAGGCCCGCCAGGCCCTTAAGCGCGTTGGTCTCGAGGAGCGCGAGGCCGATTACCCGCACATGTTGTCGGGCGGCCAGCAGCAGCGCCTGGCGCTCGCACGCTCGATCGCGCCGCGCCCCGGCATATTGATGCTGGACGAGCCCTTCTCGAGCCTCGATGCCCGCATGCGGGAAAGCGTGCGCAACGAAACCCTCGCCGTGCTGCGCGAAACCCACGCCACCACCATCATCGTCACGCATGATCCGGAGGAGGCGATGCTACTGGGCGACCGCATCGCCCTGCTGCGGCATGGCCGCATCGCCCAGATCGACTCGGCGGCAAATATCTACCGCGACCCCATCGATCTCAGCGCCGCGCGGTTTTTCTCGCCCCTGGGGGAAATTGCCGCAACCGTGCGCAATGGCAGCGCCGATACCCCCTTCGGCGCGGTACCCACGAGCCATCCCGACGGCACCAGGGTGATCGTCGCCATCCGACCTGTCGGGGTGCTCGAAATGGCCAAAACCGGCGCTGGCGTGCCGGGTCGCGTGGTGTCCAAGCGCGACGCCATCGGCATCGATTTGTGCGAAGTGCAGGTCAACGGGCTGGCCCGGCCTCTCGAACTGCGGCAGGCGTCCGATCCGCACTTTACGCCGGGAAATGACGTGTTCCTGACGCTGAACCCCAAGCGCGTCCTTGTGTTCAGGGCCGATTGAACTTATTTCTCCTGGCAACGTATCTATCCACGCGTGGAAGGAGTTTTGTCATGCATGGTCCAGGACTTTGGGGCATCATCATAGTTGCCGTCGTTGTTGTCCTGCTGTTTGGCCGCGGCAAGATTTCCGGCATGATGGGCGAAGTCGCCTCCGGCATCAAAGCCTTCCAGAAGGGTATGAAGGACGAGGATAAACCCGCGCCCATGAATACCACTGCGCAGGTCGAGGCCGACAAGGCCAAAGACGTCTGAGCGGACGCCGCTCGCTACAGGATTAAACGATGTTCGGTATCGGCTGGACGGAGATGCTGTTGGTCGGCGTCGTGGCGCTGATCGTCATCGGTCCGAAGGATTTGCCTGTGGTGATGAACCGGCTGGGTAAGGCCGTGTCCGCCATTCGCCGCATGGGCAATGAGTTCCAGCGCGAGATCAACAAGGCGACGGGCCTCGATGCCGTCACCGATCTCCGCCGCTCTCTCACCGAGCCGTTGAAGCAGACCGCCGCGCAGATTCGCGACGAGTTCAACAAGCCGCTCTCCAATGGCAGCTTTGTCCCCTCGGGAATCATCGCGCCGAAGGACCCCAAGGTCGAAAGCGTCGTCGATGAGATCCACGCCAAAGTCGGCATGGAGCCACCGAAGGCGACTGCCAAGCCCAAGCCTGTCGCGAAGCCGAAAAAGGCCAAAGCCATCACCATCGCCGCGCCTGTCGAAAGCCCGGCCCCAATCGAGGCCATCGCTCCGGTGAAGGCCGTCCGCAAGCCGCGCGCCAAAGCTACGCCTGCGGCCCCCGCCGATGTCCCGCTCTTCGCCGACGATCCAATCGCCGTGAAGAAGCCTGCCGCGCCACGCAAGCCGCGCGCCGCCAAGCCCAAGTCGGAGGCCTGATTTGGCCGACGTCAAGCAGCTTCCCGGTCCCGACGCCGAAGACGATGAACTCAAGGGCTCGGAAGCCCCGCTGCTCGATCATCTGATCGAATTGCGCAAGCGCCTGATCTACTCGCTGGCCGCGATCGTGGTGCTGTTTCTGATCTGCTTCTTCTTTGCCAAGCCGATCTACGATCTGCTGCTCCAGCCCTATGTGTGGGCCTCGGGCGACAATGCCGTGAAGCTCATCTTCACCGCGCCGCAGGAACTGTTCTTCACCTATATGAACGTCGCTCTGTTCGGCGCGATCTTCCTAGGCTTCCCGATCATCGCGACGCAGATTTATCTCTTCGTCGCGCCGGGGCTCTACAAGAAGGAGCGCAAGGCCTTCATTCCCTATCTGATCGCGACGCCGATCTTCTTCCTCCTCGGCGCCATGCTGGTCTATTTCGTCGTGACGCCGATGGCGCTCCACTTCTTCCTCGGCATGCAGCAGACCTCGCCCGACGACGTCCAGATCGAGATGCAGACCCGCGTCAGCGAATATCTCGGCTTCATCATGACGCTGATCATGGCCTTCGGCGTCTGTTTCCAGCTCCCCGTGATCCTGACGCTCCTCGCGCGCCTCGAAGTGGTCAACACCGCGCAACTCGCCAAAGGCCGCAAATACGCCATCGTCGGCATCCTCGCCCTCGCCGCGCTGCTGACGCCGCCCGACCCCATCTCCCAGGTTGGCCTCAGTCTGCCGATGTACGCGCTCTACGAACTCTCGATCCTCTCCGTTCGCTGGGTCGAAAAGCAGCGCGCCGCAAAATTGGCCGCGGAGGCGGCGGCGAGCTAGCAGACCGACAGCCCGCCCCACTCACGGTGTCATTCCCGCGAAGGCGGGGAATCCAGGGCCAGATTTCACTGATCCCTCGTCCGTCATCCCCGGGCTTGACCCGGGGACCCAGCCGAACGCGCCGCCGTTGGGTGGCCGGGTCAAGCCCGGCCATGACGGCGGATGGATGTGAGCGGCCCGCACCTGATCCACCGGACCCTCAGTCCGCCCTCCTCCCCCTTGAGGGGAGGATAGTGAAGCTGGCCGATAGGCCTAGCGCAACTGAGGCGGGGGTTAGGGCCGCGGACACCGAGTGCCGGGCCAACCCCCACCCTCAATCCCTCCCCTCAAGGGGGAGGGAGGCCGACGCTCCGGGATCGGAGCAGTCCGCTCTTGCATCCGCTGCCCCTTCCAAGCAAAAGACAGCCTCTTTCCAAGGGACTCCGCCATGCTCGACATCAACTGGATCAGGGCCAATGCCGCCGCGGCAGACGCTGCGCTCAAGCATCGCAAGAACGTCCCGTTTTCCGCGTCCCAGCTGATCGCCATCGACGACGAGCGCAAAGCCGTGATCGTCAAGCTCGAGGAAGCCCAGGCCGCGCGCAACGCCTTCTCCAAGCAGATCGGCCAGGCCAAGGCCCAGAAGGACGAGGCCAAGGCCGCACAACTGATGGATCAGGTGGCGCACCTCAAGGAAATCATCCAGCAGGGCGAGACCGAGCGCCGCGACGTCGAGGAGAAGCTCCGGGAAGCTCTCCTCATCATGCCGAATCTGCCCAAGGACGACGTCCCCGCCGGCGACGACGAGAGCGACAACGTCGAATATTTCGGACCCAATGGAAACGCCGCGACGGCCGCGAAAGCCCGCGCCCCAAAGCCGAGCTTCAGCTTCAAGCCCAAGGAGCATTTCGAGACCGGCGAAGCCCTCGGCATGATGGATTTCGAAACCGCCGCCAAGATTTCCGGCGCGCGGTTCACAGTGCTGAAGTCAGGCCTCGCCCGCATGGAGCGCGCCCTTGGCCAGTTCATGCTCGACCTCCACACCAACGAGAATGGCTACATGGAAGTGCAGCCGCCGCTGCTGGTTCGCCCTCAGGCCCTCTATGGGACCAATCAACTGCCGAAATTTGAGGAGGATCTGTATGCTGCCTCGAATGCTGCGTTGCGGGAACTCAACGAAAAGTACCGCGAGCGCACGTTGCTCGCTCCCTTGCGTGCAATGGCATTGGCTCGCCATTCCAATGCGAAGGACTTGCCGCCGGACCTGAGAGCCAACGCAGCGGAAGTTGCACTTGCGGACATCAAAAGTATCGATGGGCGACTAGGTCCCATCGAAGAACGAATATCGTATTTGGAGAAGGTGCTGCAGGGGGAGGCCAATGCGCTCTACCTTATCCCCACCGCCGAAGTCCCCCTCACCAACCTCGTCCGCGAATCCATCCAGCGCGAGGAAGACCTGCCGCTCCGCTTCACCGCGCTGACGCCGTGCTTCCGCTCGGAGGCAGGCTCAGCGGGCCGGGACACGCGTGGCATGCTGCGGCAGCATCAGTTCAACAAGGTCGAGCTGGTTTCGATCACGACGCCCGAGCAATCGTCGGACGAACATGAGCGCATGCTGGCCGCCGCCGAGTCCGTGCTGCGAAAGCTCAGCATCCATTATCGCGTCATGAAGCTCTCGACCGGCGACATGGGGTTTGGCGCGCAGAAGACCTACGACATCGAGGTCTGGCTGCCGGGACAGGACACGTATCGCGAAATCTCATCGGTCTCGGTCTGCGGCGATTTCCAGGCCCGCCGCATGGAGGCCCGATATCGCGACAAGGAGGGCAAGGTCCGCCATGTCCACACGCTCAACGGCTCGGCGCTCGCCGTCGGCCGCGCGCTGATCGCCGTCATCGAGAACTATCAGCGCGAAGACGGCGGAATCGACGTCCCCGAAGTGCTGCAACCCTATATGGGCGGCCTCAAGATCATCGCCGCCAAATGAGTTTGCGTATCCTCATCACCAATGACGATGGCGTCGATGCGCCCGGCATCGTGCTGATGGAAGAGATCGCCCGCACGCTCACCGACGATGTGTGGATCGTCGCGCCCGATGGCAATCAGTCGGGCGCATCGCACCGCTTCACCTTCGGCCGCGAGCTTGAGCTGGTAGAACAGCGTTCGCATGTGTTCGCCATCGCCGGCGGCTCGCCCGCCGATTGCGTCGTCGCCGGCATGACGCATGTGCTCGGCGATCATCCGGCCGACATCGTTCTCTCCGGCATCAACAACGGCCAGAACATGGGCGATATCATCAATTGCTCCGGCACCGCCGCGGGCGCTCGCGAGGGTGCCATGCAAGGCGCGCTCGGCATCGCCATGAGCCAGGGTGTCGATTATGAGCAGAAGGGTGCCCTCGACTGGGCCGTCTCCCGCCGCTATGCCGCCCAACTCATTGACGGCATCCGCCATCAGGCCGCGCGCAGCGGGCAGGGCGGCCCCAGCTGGGGCGTCTGGTACAACGTCAACTTCCCGTTCTGCGCCCCCGACGACGTCTCAGGCATCCGCGTTGTGCCGGCCCAACGCTTCCACCGCTCGCCGATGAAGCACTACGCCTCCGACAATCCGGGAAAATTCTTCATCGCCATCCCGGAAACGCCGAAGCCCCTCGATCACGGCAACGACTTCTTCCAGTTGATGCACAAGAACGCCATCACCGTCACGCCAGTGAGCCTGACGCTCAGCGACGCCGATCTGGCCGCCGAAATGGACGGCAAACTCACGCTCTCCTGAGCGCTCGCGGCTTGGTCCGATTTCTCCTTCATTAGCCACCACTCCCTCGTTCGTCATACCCGGGCTTGACCCGGGCACCCAACAGAGCACGCCGCTGGGTGGCCGGGTCATCCCCGGACTTGATCCGGGGACCGGCCATGACGGCGGGGAGGGTGTGGTCCATGGCAAGAACCCACCCCAGCGCCCTTAACCCTAATCACGTCTGAATCCAGGCGGGTGGGATTCGCGCAAAACGCAAACGCCTTAAACTCGTCTTTACCTAAAATGCCTATCGTCAAGTCCATCAGGTGTTGCGTGATGAGTTTGACTGATGAGTAACCGCGTTGCCGGCAAGGCGCTGAAGATCGCTGCCATCGTCGGCCTGCTTCTGGGATCGACCGCTTTGGCGGGATGCTCCTCTCTCGGACTTGGCGGCGGTGGCGATGTCACCGGCTCCATCGCACCGGGAGCGACGGCCGGCGGCTCGCAATCGATGCCTGCCAGTCTCAAGCCCATCGGCGCCACGACCAAGGTCGCCACGGGCCCATTCATTCCGCCAGAAGATATCGGCGGCGGCTCCGGTGGCCTAGTCACCGGCAGCGCGCCCATCGGTACGATTTCGAGTTCTGCTCTGCCGCCTCTCACAGGAAGTGAAAAAATGTCCGCCCAGCCCTCACTCGCCCCGGTCCAGCAGACCAAATCCGCCTCGCTGGGCACCCTATCTCCGGCTCCTGCCGCCGCGCCCACTCTCGCGGTCGTTCCCGATAACGCTTACATTCATGTCATCGAAAGTGGAGAGTCGCTCTACACGGTGGCCCGTCGCTACAATGTGACGGCGCAGGCGATCGTTCAGGCCAACGGCATGAGCTCGCCCGACAAGATCTATGTCGGCCAGAAAGTCATCATTCCCGGCATGACGGGCAAGGCCCCCCAGGCGAGCACCAAGATCGCCTCCGCCGACGCCTCCAAGGTCACCCAGCCGATGGCGCTTGCTGCCCCCAAGGCCGATGCCAAGCTGAACAAGACCGCCGCCATCGCCGATCCCAAGCTGCTCGATCCCGAGGCCTCGAAGGCCGAGCCGGTTCCTGCCAAGGTCGCCGTCGTCGAGCCCGTGATGTCGGGCGCCGACAAATTCCGCTGGCCGATCTCGGGCAAGGTCATCACCGACTTCATCTCGTCCAAGGGCACCGGCATCAACATCGAAGCGCCGGAAGGCGCCTCGGTCCGCGCCTCCGAGAATGGCCAGGTCATCTATGTCGGCTCGGGCGTCGAGGGCTATGGCAACCTCATCCTGATCCGCCACGCCAATGGCTACGTCTCGGCCTACGCCCACCTCAAATCGGTGGCCGTCAGCAAGGGCGACAACGTCTCGCGCGGCGACAGCATCGGCCAGGCCGGCATGACCGGCTCGGTCACCCGCCCGCAGCTCCACTTCGAGCTCCGCAAAGGCGCGACCCCGGTCGATCCGATCCCGCTGCTTGCCGGCTGATCACAACCGCGTCCGCAACTCAAAGGCCCGCTCCCGCGGGCCTTGTCGTTTCAAATCGCCTTGCCCATCTCGCCCGCCAAATTCCGCACGAACTGGATCGCCACGCGGCCCGACCGGCCGCCACGCGTCTGCGACCATTCGATCGCCCGCGCGTGAAGGTCCTCGTCGCTGATCGGCAACCCGTACGCGTCGCAATAGCCGCGGATCATGGCGAGGTAGGTCGGCTGATCGCAATTGTGGAACCCCAGCCACAGCCCGAAGCGGTCGCTCAGCGAAATCTTCTCGTCCACCGCTTCGCCCGGCGTAATCGACGTCGCCCGCTCATTGTCGATCATGTCGCGCGGCATCAGATGGCGCCGGTTGGACGTCGCATAGAACAAAACATTGTCCGGACGACCTTCCAATCCGCCATCCAGAATCGTCTTCAGCGATTTGTAGCTGGTCTCGTCCTTGTCGAAGCTGAGGTCGTCGCAGAACAATATGAACCGCCCTTCCTCATGGGCGATAAGCCGCATCAGCCGGGGCAGGGATTCGATGTCCTCGCGGGCGATCTCGATGAGGATGAGGCGACCCTCGATATGGGCCGCGACCTCGGCGTGCACCGCCTTCACCAGCGAGCTCTTGCCCATGCCGCGCGCCCCCCACAGCAGAGCGTTATTGGCCGCAAAACCCTTGGCAAACTGGACACTATTGGCCAGCAGCGTGTCGCGCACGCTGTCGATCCCCTTGAGCAGCCGGAACGGCACCCGCGACACCTTCGGGACCGGCTGCAGCCGGTCGGCGGCCGCGTCCCAATGATACGCGTCCTCCTTGCCCAAAGCCGGACCGACGGAGCCGCGCTCGGGCGCCATGGCATCGAGCCGGTCGGCGATGCGCTGAAGCGACGCCGCAATCTGCGTAAGGGTCTCGTCTGCCATTTTCCAGGATTTTCCTGCGTCGAATTGGCGGGTGGCGCCGGGTCCAACGTCTATGCAATCGGGTGGGGCGGCTATATAGTCCGCGCGCTTTTGGCCGGATGGAATGTTCCATTGCCGGAAACGCAGCTTATATGCGATCAGCCGCGGCGTTTTGACAAGCCGACAGTCCATTCGACAAGGAGACCTACATGTTCGTGACCGCCGCTCAAGCGCAGGACACACCCGCCCCAGCCGCACCCGGTGGTATGGGAGCTACCGATCTGCTCATCCAGTTCGCACCGATCCTGCTGCTCGTGGTGATCTTCTGGCTCCTGATCTTCCGGCCGCAACAGAAGCGCGCCAAGGCCCAGCAGGCCATGCTTTCGGCCATTACGCGCGGTGACACTGTCGTCACCAGCGGCGGCATCGTGGGCAAGGTCACCAAGGCCGTCGACGGCGAAGACCTCGAAGTCGAGATCGCCCAGGGCACCCGCATCAAGCTGGTTCGCGGCATGATTTCCGACGTTCGCTCCAAGGCGAACCCGGTCAACGACAACAAAGCCAGCTAAGCTGGCTCCGTAAGGACGATACCCTTTTATGCTGCAGTTCTCGCCGCTCCGTACCGCCATCATTGCTCTCGTCGCGGTGCTGGGTATTGCCTTTGCGATTCCGAACTTCTTCTCGAAAGAGACCACCGCCTCCTGGCCGGGCTTCCTGCCGCACAACGGCATGACGCTCGGCCTTGATCTGCAGGGCGGCTCGCATCTGCTGCTGCAGGTCAATCGTGACTCGATCATCGTCGAGCGGTTGAAGGAATTGCGGCGTGATGCACGCCAGCTCCTCGCTGGCGAAAAGGGTATCGGCAACATCATCTCTACCGATGCCGACGGCATCACGGTGGAGTTGACCGACGCTACGCAGAAGGAAGCGGCTCGTACCGCGCTCGAGACGCTGCAGACCAATATCTCGGGCACGCTGGGTATCGGCGGCACGCCAGAGCTCGAATTCGGCGAGACCGCCGACGGCAAACTCACCGTCAAGCTCACCGCCAATGGCATCACCGAGCGCATGTCTTCGCTGATCGCGCAGTCGATCGAAGTCATCCGCAAGCGCGTCGACGAAGTGGGCACCACTGAGCCGACGATCCAGCGGCAGGGCCAGGACCGCGTTCTGGTCCAGGTCCCGGGCTTCGAAGATTCGGGCCGCCTCAAGGAACTCATCTCCACCACTGCGCGCCTCACCTTCCACCTCGTCCATCCGACCATGTCGGCGGCACAGGCGGAATCGCAGGGCATCCCGGCTGGGTATTTCATCGCGTCCAGCGCCGATGGCGGCAACGAATTGCTGAACGAGAATGTCGAGCTGGGCGGCGAGTCGCTGACCAATGCGCAGCCGGGCTTCGACCAGCAGACCGGCCGTTCGGTGGTGAGCTTCAGCTTCGACACGCGCGGCGCCATCATCTTCGGCGAAATCACCTCGAAGAATGTCGGTAAGCGCTTCGCCATCCTGCTCGACGATCAGGTCGTCACCGCGCCGACCATCCAGCAGGCAATTACCGGCGGCTCGGGTCAGATCTCGGGCAACTTCACGCCGCAATCGGCCAACGACCTCGCGGTGCTATTGCGCGCCGGTGCGCTGCCGGCCACGCTCGACGTCGCCGAAGAGCGCTCGGTCGGTCCGAGCCTTGGCGCGGACTCGATCAGGGCCGGTGTCATCTCCGGCATCGTGGCGGCCGTCCTCGTCGTGACGTTCATGGTCGTGGCCTACGGCCTGTTCGGCCTCTTCGCCGACATCTCGCTGGTGCTCAACATCGTCCTGATCGTCGGGTCGCTGTCGCTGCTCGGCTCAACACTGACGCTGCCCGGTATCGCCGGTATCGTTCTGACCATCGGTATGTCGGTCGATGCCAACGTCCTGATCTATGAGCGCATCCGCGAAGAGCTAAAGGCCGGCAAGTCGATCCTCGCCGCGATCGACGCAGGCTTCAAACGTGCCTGGGGCACGATCATCGACTCGCATCTGACCCAGCTCATTGCGGCGATCGTGCTCTACTTCCTTGGCTCCGGTCCGGTGCAGGGTTTTGCCGTCACGCTGGCGCTGGGCATCCTGACGTCGCTGTTCACCTCCTACACGGTGACGCTCTACTTCGTCGGCCTTTGGTTCCGCATACGGCGCCCCAAGACCCTCAAGATCCAGGTCTTCCGCTTCATCCCTGACGGCACCAAAATACCGTTCATGAAGATCTCGCGCTTTGCGATCATCTTCTCGATCCTCATTTCGATCGGCGCTGTCGGCTCCGCCTTCACCAAAGGCTTCAACCTCGGCATCGACTTCATCGGCGGCTCGGCGATCGAGCTGCAATATACCGGTGAGGGCAGTGCCGATCCGGCCAAGATCCGCGAGACACTCGATGTCCTGGGGCTGGGCGAAGTGCAGGTCCAGCAGTTCGGCACCGCGACTGACGTGCTTGTCCGCGTCCAGCAGCAGCCTGGCGGCGATGCCGCGCAGCAGGCCGCGGTCGAGAAAGTTCGCGCCGCGCTGGTCGATGAGCACTACGACATCCGTCGTATCGAAACCGTGGGTCCACAGGTCTCGGGCGAGTTGACCACCAAGGGCATCATCGCTGTGCTCGTCGCGATGGGCGCCATCCTGATCTATGTCTGGTTCCGCTTCGAATGGCAGTTCGCACTCGCCGCCATCACGACGACGGCGCACGACGTCATCATGACCATCGGGCTCTATTCCTTCGTCGGGCTCGAGTTCAACATCTCGTCGATCGCGGCCGTGCTGACTCTTGTGGGTCTCAGTCTCAACGAGACGGTCGTCATTTCCGACCGCGTGCGTGAGAATCTACGCAAGTACAAGAAGATGTCGCTGCCCGAACTGATCGATCTGTCGATCAACCAGACGATCGTTCGAACCTCGCTCACGCAGTTCACCATCCTTCTGGCGCTGTTCCCGCTGGTGTTCTTTGGCGGGGAAGCCATCAGAGGCTTCACCATCGCCATGACCTTCGGCTCGATCTTCGGCATGTACTCGTCGGTCTTTATCGGCGGCCCGATCCTGATCTATTTCGGGCTCAAGGCGCGTAGCGATGCTCCGGCCGACGCAAAGGCCATTAAGGAAAAACGCGCCGACGGCGCCGCGGTCTAGTGAGCTCTCCCCACTCAACGATGTCATTCCCGCGAAAGCGGGAATCCAGGGGCCGGGAAAACCGGCTTCACATCGAGGGAACAGCCCGTCGTGGCTGAGCCGGGGCAGGGGTTCTACCCGTACCAGGCGGTGATCGAGGGCTATGGCAATGGCGGCTTCCGCTTTGCCGGCATGAGCCATCGCGGTTCGCTGCTTTGCCTGCCGAGCGGCATGCATGCCTGGCCGGTGACGGTACCGGGCGAGATCAGTCTCGACAATCTGGCGCCGTTGTTCGAGATCGCCGAACAGATCGACGTTCTGATGGTCGGACTGGGCGCGGACATCACCGGCTTCGACAAATCGATCCGGCAGACGCTGCGCGAGCGCAACATCATCGTCGAGGCGGTCGCCACAGGCGGTGCCGTACGCACCTACAACATCTTGCTCGGCGAAAGCCGCGCGGTCGGCGCAGCGCTGATCGCTGTCGAAACCTCACGATGAAGCCAGAGAGCGCGGCATTCGCGACCGAGCAATTGCGCGCCAATGACCGCGACCGCTATTTCGCGACGCTGCTACTCGCGCCCAAAGAGCGTGCCGCGCTCACCGCGCTCTATGCCTTCAGCGCTGATATCGCGTCGGTCCGCGACCGGGCTCGCGAACCTGCCGCTGGTGAAATCCGCCTCCAATGGTGGGCCGATGCGCTGACGGGCGAGGGCCACGGGGCCGTCCGCGCCAACCCGCTCGCCGACGCGCTGCTCGACACCATCACCGACTATGCGCTGCCGGTCCCGCCGCTCACCCGCATGATCGATGCCCGCCGCTTCGATCTTTACGACGATCCGATGCCCGATATCGCGACCTTCGAGGGCTATGCCGGCGAGACAGTGTCGGCGCTCTATCAGGTGGGTGCGATGATCCTCAATGGCGGCCGCCCCGTCGAAACCGGCGATGCTGCGGGGCATCTCGGTGTCGCCCACGCGTTGATCGGCCACCTCCGCGCCTTCGGCTATAATGCCAGCCGCGGCCGCATCTTCGTGCCGTGGAATGTGCTGGCTGCAAATGGCGTCACCGAAAGCGAGCTCTTCACCGGCCAGATGAGCGAAGGCCTTGCCGCCGGCCTCGGCCAGCTCGCTGACATCGCCGCCGATCACCTCGGCAAAGCGGACATCGCCATCAAGGCCTTGCCGCGCGGTCTTCGTCCGGTCTTTGTCCAAATCGCCGTGCTGAAACTCCAGCACGCCCGGCTAAAACTTGAAACGCCGTTCCAAACCGCCGGTGATCTGTCCGACTGGCGGAAGATCGCGGCGCTAAGCTGGTGGAAGCTGCGCAACTGATCACCGCCAATGTCATTCCCGCGAAGGCGGGAATCGAGGGCAACAACCACCTGAGCTTGCAACCCTGGATTCCCTTCGCGGGAATGACACAGCGCCGACTAAGCCCAGCCCGCAATATCCGCCAGCGCCCGCACGCTCATCGCCTTGCGCTTGGCCATCGCCTTGTCCGGTCCGCGCCAGCGCCCAACACCCTCAGGCTTGGTGATCGTCACCTCGGGCAATAGACCGAAATTGACGTTCATTGGCTGGAAGCTTCGCGGTCCCGGCTCACCCTCGGCGGCGATATGCCCCCCGAGGATATGGTCGAACAGTGCCCCCAGCGCCGTCGTCACCACCGGCGCTTCGACGATCTCGCTCCGCGCCTGTGCCGCCGCCATGCGGCCAGCGACCAGCCCGATCGCGGCGCTCTCGACATAGCCCTCGACGCCGGTGATCTGCCCCGCAAAACGCAGCCGCGGCATCGCTTTGAGGCGCAGCTGCCGGTCGAGCACCTTCGGCGAATTAAGGAAGGTGTTGTGGTGCAGACCACCCAGCCGGGCGAACTGCGCGTTCTCGAGACCAGGGATGGTCCGGAAGATCTCGGCCTGGCGGCCGTATTTGAGCTTGGTCTGGAACCCCACCATGTTCCACAGCGTCCCCAGCGCGTTGTCCTGCCGGAGCTGGACGATGGCATAGGGCTTTACAGTCGGATTGCGCGGATTGGTCAGCCCTACCGGCTTCAGCGGCCCGAAGCGCAGCGTCTCGCGTCCGCGCTCGGCCATCACCTCGACGGGCAGGCAGCCGTCGAAATAGGGTACGTTCTCCCACTGATGGTAGACGTGCTTTTCGCCCGCCAGCAGCGCATCGACGAAATTGTTGTACTGCCCCTGGTCCATCGGGCAGTTGAGATAGTCCGCGCCGGTGCCGCCGGGCCCGACCTTGTCGTAGCGCGACTGCGCCCAGACGATGTCGCGGTTGATCGACTCGCCGTGAATAATCGGCGCGATGGCGTCGAAGAACGCCAGCTCGGCCTCGCCGGTCAGCCCCTGGATCGCCTCAGCCAGCCGCCGTGAGGTCAGCGGTCCCGTTGCAATGATCACATTGTCCCACTCGGCTGGCGGGATCGCCGCGATCTCCCCAAACTCGACCGTCACGTTCGGGTGGCTCTGCACCGCTGCAGTCACCGCCTCGGAGAATCCGACGCGATCCACAGCCAGCGCGCCGCCTGCCGGCAGTTTGTACCGGTCGGCCATAGCCATGATCAGCGATCCGCAACGCCGCATTTCCTCATGCAGCAGCCCGACGGCATTATGTTCGTGATCATCCGAGCGGAAAGAGTTCGAGCACACCAGCTCGGCAAAACCGCCGCCCAGATGCGCCTCGGTCAGCTTATGCGGCCGCATCTCGTGAACGACGACCTTGGCACCGGCTTCCGCCGCCTGCCACGCTGCCTCGGACCCCGCGAGGCCCGCGCCGATAATATGAATGGTCGGTAGGACGGTTGGACTCATCGACGGGTTGTTAGCAACCACAGGCCGAAAAATCAAAACGCCCGCTACCTAAAAGGAAGCGAGCGTTCGGATCAAAGTGGTAGTCGGCGAGAGCGCGAAACCGTTAGAGGGCGCGCGCATGTTCGCGGGCGATCTTCGAGATATCGGTGCGCGAAATGCCCAGATCGTTGAGCTGACGGTTGTCGAGAGCGGCAAGCTCACGGACGGTCTGCTGGTAGGCCGACCACTTCTTGAGAGTCTGGCGGATGCCCATTTTAGTTCTCCTTCTGTGCGATCAGGCTGCCTGTTCGCTACACCGGGAGAGATAGTCCTATGTGGGGAGTCTGAGCAGAGGTCGATTGGTCAGTACTCTCGTGCAGAAAACGCATAGCTCTTTTCGTCGTTGTTCATTAGGCCTTAAGAAACACGGCCTCCGGGTTTCGCCGGAGGCCGTGCAATTTGGATGTGGCGAGGCTTAGGGCTGGCGGTCGAACAGGCTGCGGGTCATTTTGGAGAAGTCCGGACCAGAAATCCCGAGAAGATCGGCATTTCGTGTCGATGGAACCTCCATCTCCCGCAACGTCTGCTTGATATCCACCAGGCGCTTCACGCGCCAGACGGCTCGGACAAACATTCCGTCGGTTCCTTTTCAGGTTGCAGGACGGGCGGACCATCGACTGATTTGCGGTCTCGAACTACCCGGCAAAGAACATCCGGGCCATGCGATATCCGCATGGCATTTTCATAAGACGGACATAAACAGCGAATCCCTGCTGCTGCACCGCCGAAACGAGCATGGTTTTGCGTTACGTGCGTCACGGTCGAGGAGGACGACGGTGACGGCTACTCTGCCGCCTGTCGTGCCGGTCGTTTTTTTGCCGGACGACGCGCCATCACTTCCTTCAGAAACTTGCCGGTGTAACTGCGCTTGTTCTCGGCGATGTCTTCGGGCGTGCCGATACCTACAACCTCGCCGCCGCCGTCGCCGCCCTCGGGACCCATGTCGATGATCCAGTCGGCGGTCTTGATGACTTCGAGATTGTGCTCAATCACCACCACAGTGTTTCCAGCATCGACCAACTCGTGGAGCAGTTCGAGGAGTTTCCGGATGTCGTGGAAATGGAGGCCAGTGGTCGGCTCGTCGAGCATATAGAGGGTGCGGCCCGTGGCGCGCCGGGTCAGTTCCTTGCTGAGCTTCACCCGCTGCGCTTCGCCACCCGAGAGCGTCGTCGCCGGCTGGCCGACCTT
>JBDSHC010000164.1:0-52150 GCA_039918675.1 Devosia sp. | reverse complement strand
TACTTCGTCAAACTGAGCGCCAACAACAACATCATGGGCGCCCTCTATAAGGGCATCATCGCGACGGGCGTGCTCTCGCTCATCATCCTGCTCCCCGTGCTCTACTGGGTGTTCGGCGATCTCAACGCCCAGCTCGGCATCGAAGGCGGCAAGGCCTTCACGCCGTGGAGCCTGTTCTGGTGCGGCGTGACGGGTCTCGTCATCACCGGCCTCATCATCGTCATCACCGAATACTACACCGGCACCAATCGCCGCCCGGTGAACTCCATCGCCGAAGCCTCAATCACCGGCCACGGCACCAACGTCATCCAGGGCCTCGCGGTCTCGCTGGAATCGACGGCGCTGCCGGCTCTCGTCATCATCGCCGGCATCATCGTCACCTACAATCTCGCGGGCCTCTTCGGCATCGCCTTCGCCGTCGCCACCATGCTGGCCCTCGCTGGTATCGTTGTGGCGCTCGACGCCTTTGGCCCCGTCACCGACAATGCCGGTGGCATCGCCGAAATGGCCGGCCTCGACAAATCGGTGCGTCACAACACCGACGCGCTCGATGCCGTGGGCAACACCACCAAGGCCATCACCAAGGGCTACGCCATCGGCTCCGCCGGTCTCGGCGCCCTGGTGCTGTTCGCCGCCTACACGCAGGACCTCACCTACTTCGTCGCCCACGCCGTGGAAGGCTCGTTCTTCTTCGGCATGGCGGCAGTCGATTTCTCGCTCGCCAACCCCTACGTCGTTGTCGGCCTGATCTTCGGCGGCCTCCTGCCGTTCCTCTTCGGTGGCATGGCGATGACCGCCGTGGGCCGCGCCGCCCAGTCGGTGGTCGTTGAAGTCCGCCGTCAGTTCAAGGCCGATCCGGGCATCATGGCCGGCACGTCCAAGCCCGACTACGCCAAAGCCGTCGATATGCTGACCCAGGCCGCGATCAAGGAAATGATCGTCCCCTCGCTGCTCCCCGTGCTCAGCCCCATCGTCGTGTTCGTCCTGGTCTTCTGGATCGCCGGCCGCGCCGAAGGCTTCGCCGCACTCGGCGCCATGCTGATGGGCGTCATCGTCACCGGCCTCTTCGTCGCCATCTCGATGACCGCCGGCGGCGGCGCCTGGGATAACGCCAAGAAGTCCTTCGAAGACGGCTTCGTCGACAGCCACGGCGTCAAGCATCTGAAGGGCTCCGACGCCCACAAAGCCTCCGTCACCGGCGACACCGTCGGCGACCCCTACAAGGACACGGCGGGCCCCGCCGTGAACCCCATGATCAAGATCACCAACATCGTGGCCCTGCTGCTGCTGGCGGTATTGGCCCATATGGGTGGGGTTGCGTAAGCCAACTGCAACACCGATCTAGTGATCGAACGAAAAGGGCCCGGGAGCAATCCCGGGCCCCTGTCTTTTGGCGCCCACGTTTTGCGGCGTAAATGAGCTAGATTGCTACCACGGCCTTCAGTGCTTGGAGCTCTGCAATGAGGCGTCGGTACTCCGACTTAACCTCGTCGATATCGACGCGCTTCGTAATGTAGTTTCGACCGTGAGCGGCCGTATCGCCCAAGCTTTTCACTCTTTCCAGTACGGCCTTCTGACCCCGGCCGAGCTTGAAGTGTGCGCCGCTGGAAATCTTACCGATAAGAGCGGATAGAGGTATGTAGTCACCGTCTGCGGTGATCTCTTTTGAAATGCCAAATTCCTCGTAGCCATCAATTATCAACACCTCGGTCAGGCGGCGCATCATGACAGCGCAGCAGTCGTACAGCATGGCGCCGTACGACGCGTTCACCTGATAGACAAGCTTCTGTACGTACGAGCGCAAGGACATGAAGTCGCTGGCCTCAAGGACATGGTCAGCTACTTCGGGCATCATCCTTTGCAAGAAGTGGCCATAGGTAGCCAAGTACTCGGCCTTAGCCGCCAACTTGAGGCGCACTGTGCCATCTTTCGATATGATGACAACGCGATTTGCCTTTAGTCGCTCTCGCAACCTTGATCTGTTGAGCCGACTTCGGAGCGCTTGCTGTTCAATCACGTCCGCAATCTGCTCGATGTTTGGTGTTTCTCCGGTCGACTCGGCCAAGTACCAAGCCACGGCGGCAGCGATCTCCACCTCTTGGAGCGGTGCAGTAGCTAGAGCCTCGCAAAAGCTATTAATTTTTGTCGTCGGCATTGTTCAGCCACTTGTCGAATTCAGCGCGCGACGATGCGGTGAAGTTATAGGTTTCGGGATTGGTGCCTGTCGTGAGGAACTGAGCTTTATTGGCGGACAGGGTACGCGAGATCGTCGGGAGCGTGTTCTTGATCCCCAGCGCTGTAGCGACACGACTAATTGTGCCAGAATGGACCGGAACGCCAGCTGCCAAGATCACCATCTGGCACTTTCGTATCCATTCGGCCCTTACTAGAATAATCTTCTTATTGAAGACACCGAACCGCTCATGGGATTTGATGGTGTTCGCAATATCCATCTCGCTTACCGAGACTCCCTGCGTCGGCTTGTCCTTCGCTTGGGTTGGACGGCGAGTCTTTCTCAATGCAGCAGAGCTTTCCGGCGGCGCTTGCTTACCTGTGAAAGTTCCTCCGGGCAGCGTTAGGGGCACCCAGAATTTGGTAAGCACATCATCGACGGATTGCTTGTCACCTTCGACTTCAATCGCCGCTGTTCCAAACTTCAAAACAACCTTCAACATATGGCCCTCATTAAGCGATGCCGATGACGCCGCGCATGTAAGCGATACCTCGGCGTGTCATTTTATAGCGGACAGCGGACCCTTTCTTGCGAACGGTGTCCCCACTCACGTAGGCGCGCGCCTTCCCCGACAGCATTTTCGACGCGTTAGAGGTGAGGACTTTGACCCCAAGTTGATCTGTCACTCGTGACACATCGCCTGACGTCAGGCCTTTCTGTTCGTCAATCTGCCAGTTCAGAATGAAAATCGGCAGAAGCACCAGATTGAGATTGTCCCGTTGATCCAGGATCCTCTCTTCAATTGCCTGTGCATCGTCACAGTCGCGAATGGCCCTAACTAGGCCGGGGATATCGACGAACTCCATCTCAGGACCGTCCGTCGCCGGCAGTCGCGATTGACCACGCTTTTTGGGCAGAGATTGGGGCACAACGCCGGGCGGGTTGCTGAAGACCCGAGCCACTCGTTCAACGTCGGCTACATCACCTTCGATTGAAATGGTTGTCCCGTTTGCAAGCTCGATTTTGGCGGTGGGCACTGGTAGACCTCATAACGCGTGGCCGAAGCTATATCGGATAAGTCATTCATAAGCAATGCAGCGCCAGGAAATATGGGGATACGTTTGGATTGATAGCAGGCTAGATCGCATAACATATGTGTTAGGTGATATCCTCACATGCAGAGACACTACATAAGATATTGATATAGAATGCATAAATTGGCACGAATGGCGTGGTGGTGGCATAAAGGCACGGGCCGTCGCATATATAGTAACAATCAGAAACAGTAAGAGATTTGCGATTGATGCGTTGTCGCCGCCGCAGTCTGACCGAGCAACCAAACACGAATCGATCCCCGCATCGCTCTCACCGTGCGCAGAATAAATCTCACGCCGCCTTACGCACGGTCCCACCACCCCCACTACATTCCCGCATCCCCTCGCATTGAGCGAGTTCGCGACGAGCGATCTGCAAGGGGAGGTCGGGTGGCTGGGGTGTCGATCCCAACCAGTCGTCACTGCCGGAGTCCATGGACGAGCATCCTCGTCCGGGTCCGATACCGACGGAGAGGCGTTGCAGCCTCTTCGGAACTGCTGGAGCGGCCTGCATCGGCTGTGAAGGTGGAAACAACGGTATCGGGCGCGCCGTCGAAAGGCGGGCTTCCGCGGCCGATGACTAAAACCTGATCGCGAGGCGGGACCAGAGGTCCCATTACTCGCCGGACTACCGGCTGGACCAACGGTCCCGCCTCGCTCGCTCTCCGCCAAACGGGCGAAGGGCATGGCAAAACTCGAAGCCGGGATGGCTGTCGGGCGCTTCAACTCGCCACGAACACCCCGGCGGTTGGGCTTCGTGGCTCTCTTGAGCCGCGAAGGACAGAGCAAGAAAAGTTGACCCAGCGCATCCCACCGCGCACCATCCATCAAGGAGACCCATATGCGCATCATCGTCATCGGCGGCTCCGGCCGCACCGGACGTCTCATCGTCGAGCACGCGCTCAAGGCCAGGCACGCCGTCGTCGCGACAATTCGCAACCCCAAGCACATGGCGCCGCTGGTCAAGCTCGGCGCCGAGACGGTGATGCTCGATCTCGAAAAATCCGGCTTCGATGAGATCGTTCACGCCATGAAGGGCACCGATGCGGTGATCTTCGCCGCGGGCTCGGCGACGGGCGAGGGCAGCGCCCTCGATCGCATCGGCACTCGCCGCACTGTGGCGGCGGCCGAGAAGGCCGGCGTCAAACGCTACCTCTCGATTTCATCGATCGGCGCCAGCACCGGCATGTCAACGCGCGGCATGTCCGACGAGATGAAGGACTATTACAAGCAGAAGCGCGCCGCCACCGCGCTCATCGAGAAATCCGCGCTCGACTGGACGCTGATCGAGCCCGCCGAGCTCAATGACGATCCGCTGACCGGCAAGCTCACCGCCAGCCTCGATGCCATCGAGGAAAACCGCGCCATCGCCCGCGCCGACGTCGCCGCTGCCACCATCGCGCTCATCGACAATCCCAGATCCATCGGCAAGGCCGTGCAGCTCACCGGCGGCAAATCCACCATCGCCACTGCGCTCAAGAAGGCCCTCGGCTAGCATGCCCGAAGACGTCGATCGCGCCCTCGCCACGCCCTACGATTTGCCGCTGACCTTCCGCACGGAAGTGCGGCCCTATCTCTATCTGGCCAGCGCCGGCCTCACCGCCCTCGGCCTCATCTTCATCGGCTTTTCGTTCACCCCCGATGCCGGCCTCGTGGGCATCCTCGCCGCGGCCATGGGCACCTTCATGCTCTATATCGCCTGGGTCAATTTCTGGACCACGCGCGCCGGCTACCCGCACCTCATTCTCATCGGCCACCGCCTCACCGAACAATCGAGCGATGCCTTCCGCCGCGATCTCGATCTTACGCAACTCGGCGACACCAAAATCGTCATCCTCACCGGCGGCAAGGGCTCGCAGCGCCTCTATCTCGGCTTCCTGCCGCTCCCTGGCAAATCGCCACCAGCTCGCCGCTTCGTTGCGCCAAAGCTCGCCCAGTTCGCCGACAGCATCCTGCTCAACGGCTACACCGGCAACAATCCGACCCGCGCCAAGGCCATCGAACGCGTCGTCAACACCCGTCGCCTGGCCCCGGCGCAGGACATTGCGCTGCCGCCTATTGCCACCGATCAGCAGCGTGCCGCCCGCCTCCGGCTGATCGCCACCGGCGCCGTATTCGCCGCCGGATTGGTAGCGCTCCTCGTCTGGCGCGCCATCGGCTGACAAGAAAAATTGCACCCCCTGTCGATACCGGTGCGGCCCCTTCGTCGTCCAGATAGTGGCAGCCAATCGGGGCGCCAAACATACGGAGTTCATCATGCGCAAAGTCACAGCCGGCCTCTTCCACTCGATCGATGGCGCTGTCGAGGCCCCCGATAAATGGCAGTTCGATCAGTTCGACGATGAGCTCGGCGGCGTACTCGGCAAGACGCTGGGCAGCGTCGACGCGGTGATCCTCGGCCGCATCGGCTACGAGGCCTGGGCCAAGGATTTCGGCGAAGGCGGCGACGAGTTCTTCGGCCCCTTCATCAACAATGTGCCCAAATTTGTCGCCTCGCGCACCCTCAAGGCTCCGCTGACCTGGCAGAACTCAACGCTCATCTCCGGCGATCTCGACGCCTTCGTGCACGATCTCAAGAAAAAGCCCGGCGGCGAGATCGCCGTCATGGGCGGCATCAGTATCGTCCGCCATCTGTTCCTCGCCGGCCTGCTCGACGAGCTGACGCTCATCACCCACCCGGTGATCGCCGGCCAGAACTATCGGCACCTCTTCGCCGCCGACGATCCGGTGACCCGTCTCGAGCTCACCGACACGCTGCGCACCAGCAAGGGCAATGTCGTCTCGACCTATCGGCTGAAACGCTGATCCAGTTTGGTGGCGGCTCAGGCCGCCATCACCACCCGCCGCATCGGCGCTCGCTTCCGCCTTATGATCCACTCGGCGAAGGCAAGATTGATCAGCCACGCCGCACCCATCAGCAATTCGCGGGTCAGGAGATCGGGCGGGCCGAACGGCAGCAGCGGCACGAAGATCAGCAATTGCGTCCCCGCGCCCAGCCCCAGCGCATAGGCGCGAATCATCCACGCCCGATGCGTCGGCACATCGCGCCTGAGGATCGCCGCGAGCCCGAGCAGGATCGAGGCCAGCATCGCCGTCCCCACCACCAGCCGGGTCGCGAACAGCATTTCGCCATCCATCGGCGCGCGGGCATAGAACAACGTCATCCACAGCCCGCTCAGCGCCACGCCGAGCGCTGCAGGCACCAGTGAGCGCCCCAGCCAACGGTGGAATTTCGGCCAGTTCCGCCGGATCCCAGCCGAGAACTGCAGCGGCCCCACGAGGTAATAGAGGCTGGCGCTGATGATATGGATCAGCACCGGCAGCGGCATGTCGTCGAAGCGCTTTTCCGGCGCCATCAGCGCCGGCCCCCCGGCTAGCTGCAGCACCCGGAACGCCCCGGGGATCAGCGGCAGCGCCGCAAACACAAATAGGGCCAGCGGCACCAGCCAATCCGAACGCTTCATCTCGCCCTCGCGTAGCACACAACTACTGTGCTAGTGATGTAATACACTAATGTTGACGATCTGCAAGTCTGTTTGAGCCGGAGCTTTAGGGCAGCCGCTCCGCGTGCACCGGCGCCATCTCTGCCTTGCCGAACGTCCCGGGCAAATTGATTGCCGTCCATTCATAAGGGTAGCCGAGCTTCAGCGGCATCGCGTCGGTCAGCTTCTGGCGTACCTCGGCCGGCAGATCGAAATCGCCCGCTGCAAGGTTCTCGCTCACCTGCTCGACACGCCGCGCCCCGATGATCGCCGCGCTCACGCGCGCATCGCCCAGCAGCCAGCTCAGCGCCACCTGGCTCGGCGTTTTCCCGAGTTCCGCTGCCGTCTCGACCAGCACATCGATCATCTTCAGCGCGTCGTCGAACCAATAGCGCGGCAGCGTGATCGCCGCCTGCTTGCCGATCCGCGTATCGGCATCCGGCTTATCCTTGTCGCGATATTTGCCGCTCAGCATCCCCGCCGCCAGCGGGCTCCAGCAGATCATGCCGACGCCCTCCGCATCGCAGGCCGGCAGCACCTCGCGCTCGATGTCGCGCCGCACCAGATTGTAGAGATGCTGCGCCGAAACCAGCCTCTCCCAATTGTGCAGCGCCGCGACCCCGTTGGTCCGCGAAATCTGCCAACCATAAAAGTTGGAGCATCCGAGATAGCGGATTTTCCCCGCCCGGATCAGATCGTCGGCTGCACGGAGCGACTCCTCGACCGGCGTCTGCGGGTCCGGCCCGTGAAACTGGTAGAGATCGATGTAGTCAGTCCCCAGCCGCCTGAGGCTCGCCTCGCAGCTCTGGACGATGTGTTTGCGGCTCAGCCCGCGCGACGTCGGCGCGCCATTGGTGGGGAACCAACACTTCGTCGCAATCACCAGATCGTCACGGCGATGCGCCTTCAGCGCGACACCCAGCATCGTCTCGGATTCGCCCGCCGTATACGCGTCCGCTGTATCGATGAAATTGCCGCCGCCCGCGATGAACGCATCGACGATGGCGCTCGACCCCGCCTGGTCGCAGCCCCAATCCTTGTTGCCGAACGTCATGGTCCCAAGGCAGAGCCGCGACACGAGCAGGCCCGAACGGCCCAGATAGCGGTATTTCATGCAAATTCTCCCAGTGGCATTCGTTACGGCGATGCCATGGGCGAAGTCGATCACAGCGAGGCCCGTTGCGTAAAGGCTCAAACGCGCCGCACACTTGTGGCTATGCAGCGATCTCGGCGAGCCGCGACACCAGCCGCGCGCGTTCAACCAGCAACCCCTTATATTCCAGCTGCGCCTCGCTGAGCTCGCTCAGCTGCGCGATCAGCGCCGCCGCGATTCTCGCTGCATCCGGATGCGCCTCCAATGCGGCGATAGGATCGACATAGATCCTGATCGCGAACAAAATATCGCCACCCACTGGCAGCTTCCGCAGCGTCTGCCGCTCGACCCGCAAGAACAACGTTTCAGCCCGCTCGCCCATGCCGAACCGCCGCGGCGGCGACTCGTGTGGATGGTGCAATTCGCCATCGCCATAGACCGACCAGTTCCACCGCAGCATCGGCGTCTCGGGCCGCATGCTATCGAACATCCGCGCAATCAGCTCCGCCGGCCGCGTTCCCGCGCCAAACCCCGGCACCGGCGCATGCACCTCATGCATCACCCGCCCGATCTTGTCGGCCAGCCGCCACGATGACGCAAAGCACAGTGCTCCGGCAGCGAGCCGCCACCCGTTCTCATCGCGCCGCATCAGCACCAGATCGTCCTGCACGAGGCTCGCGGCGGTCCATAGGGCCGGTTCAGCAGCGAGCGACACATGCCGCCCGGCCACTGCAATTCCGTCACCCTCGCGGCGATAGACATCCGGAAACCGCTCGAGCATGTGCGGCACCAACAGGTCCAGCACCTCGCGCTGCGCCGCCTCTGTCCCCGGCTCAGCCGCAAACACCTCGCCGAACCGCTCCGCCCCCAGCCGCGCCTTCTCATCGAGATAGTCCGGCAGGCGGGCATCGACATCGAGCCATTCCGCAGGATCGAGGAGCTTCACCCCGATCTGGAACAGCTTGTACGACCCATCATAGGGCGTATGCATCGGCGCCCTGCACCCGGACCTAAAGCCCGAACGCTTTGCCAGCGCTCAACAGCGCCCAGCCCGCCAGCAGCGAGGTCCGCAATTGCCGGTTGGCAATCAGCTTGCGCTCATCCTCGCTGGCAAAGGTCCAGGTTTTCGAGAAGCTGCTGATCGAAGTGTAACGGGGCGAATCCGCCAGCGTCCATTTCTGGCTGAACGTATAATAGGCCGCGGGCGTCTTGAGCTTGGGGTCCGATTTGTTCGCCTTATCGGCATAGTCTGGCCGCCAATTCGACAGCCCCATCACTTCGAAATTGTCGAAATCCTTGCTGAGGCCCTGGTGATAGAGCAGATGCGCATGGGCCGGCACGCCCATGTCCTCGATCATATGCAGCACGACACCCAGATAGAAATAGGCCTGCTCCTTGTTGCCGGCCTTGTAAGCACCAAGCGACTCGGCCCACCAGCCGGCAATGTCCGCCGTGCCCTCATTGGTCCCCTTGTGCTCGACGCGTTTGGCCTCGAGATCGATGCCATAAGGTTTGGCTGCCGCGCCCTTCAGTTTGAGCTTAAGCTCATGCAGTTCGCTGTTTGCCCCCTCGACGATCTGGGCCGAATATTTGCCGATCTCGGCATATTTCGCGCTTGCCACCTTGATCCCGGCCTCGGTGAGATAGGAGTGCGTCGGATGGGTCGGGTTGCCGCTCGCACTGTCCCAGGCCAGCGCCGGCCCACTCAGCATCGCGACCATCACCGCCGCGGCCGCAACTGAAAATCTCATGGCATTCCCCCGCTTCGAATGCCCGCAAAGCTAACGGGCTCTGGCAGGCTCTCCAACACAAATCGCCGCACCCGCCTTGCTGATTTCTCCCCCGGCGCGTACAAGTTTGTCATGAATTCTCCCCTGTCCGACGCTGACCGCCGCCGCAGTGAAACCGCTTGGCTCAAACGGCTGATGCCGTACCGCACGCCCAGCAATGGCCGGGGGCTCTTCGAGCTGGCTGTTACCATTGTGCCGCTTGTCGTGCTTTGGGTGGTCTCCTCGGTCATGGTCTCGAACGGCCTCTGGTGGGGCGTCCTGCTCACCATCCCCGCCGCCGGCTTCCTGCTTCGTCTGTTCATGATCCAGCACGATTGCGGTCACGGCGCCTTCTTCGGCAAGCGCAAGATCGACGACTGGATCGGCCGCATCATCGGCGTCCTTACCCTCACGCCTTACGACTACTGGCGCCGCACCCACGCCATCCACCACGCTTCTTCGGGCAACCTCGACGCCCGCGGCATGGGCGATGTGATCACCCTCACCGTCGCCGAATACAAGGCGCTCGGCTTCTGGCAGCGCCTCGGCTACTGGCTCTATCGCCACCCCATCGTGATGTTCGGCCTCGGCCCGGTGTGGCTGTTCTTCATCCAGCAGCGCCTGCCGCTCGGCCTGATGCGCGATGGCCCGCAGCCTTGGGTGTCGACCATGGGCACCAATGCGGCCATCGCAGTTCTCGTGATGGCGCTGATCTGGATCGTGGGGCTCGTCCCCTTCCTCCTCGTCCATTTGCCGATCGTTTTGATGGCGGGCACCGCCGGCGTCTGGCTGTTCTATGTCCAGCACCAGTTCGAGGAAACGCATTGGGAGGGCAAGGAAGACTGGAAGTTCGAGCCCGCCGCGTTGCACGGCTCGTCCTACTACGATCTTCCCGCGCCGCTCAGGTGGATAACCGCCAATATCGGTATCCACCATGTCCACCACATCTCGAGCCGAGTGCCGTTCTACCGTCTGCCGCAGGTGCTCAAGGACTTCCCTGAGCTGAAGCAGATCGGCCGCATCTCGATCCTCGAAAGCCTGCGCGGTGTCCGCCTTGTCCTCTGGGACGAAACCAAGCGCCGCCTGATCTCCTTCCGCGAAGCCCGGACGCTGGCAGCCTAACGGCCCAGATATCCCGCCAGCCGGTTGAGCCCGTCTTCGATGCGCTCGACCGACGCAGCGTGACACCATCGCAGCCAGCCGCTGCCCTCCGGCCCGAACGCATCGCCCGGCGCGAGCCCTAGCCCCGCCTCGCGCACCAGCCTCTTGGCGAATTCGAAACTGTCCTCATGCCCGGCGATGCGAAAGAACGCATACATCGCGCCACCGGCATCCGGCACCTCGACCCCCGGCAGGGCGCGCAATCCATCGACCAGCATGCTCCGCGTCGTGGCAAGCCTCGCGCGCAACGCGGCAATCTCTGATTCCCCATTTGTCACAGCCGCCTCGCCAGCGCGCTGCGTCGGCTCGAGTACGCAGGACGTATTGTATTCGATGATCTTGGTGAGATCGGCCAGCAGCTCAGGCGGCACCACCAGCCAGCCGAGGCGAAAGCCGGTCATGCTCCAGGCTTTTGAGAAGCTGTTGGTCGAGATGATCCGGTCACCAGGTTCCGAGCGCGCCACGAACGAGGGTGCCGACTTGACCTTCGGGTCATAGACCAGCCGCTCGTATACATCGTCCGCCAGCACCCAGATGCCGTGCTTGCGGCAGTGGGCGAGAATGGCATCGATCTGCTCGGCCTCGATGGTCCAACCGGTCGGATTGTTGGGCGAATTGATCGCCACCATCCGCGTGCCGGACGTTAGCGCCCTGAGCAATCGGTCGACATCGAGTGTCCAGCGCCCATTGCGGATCAATAATGGCACGCGCTCGATGTCGGCGCCGAGGATCCGGGGAATCTCGACAACGTTGGGCCAGAGCGGGGTCACCGCCACCACGCGATCGTCGGGTGAGACCACCAGCTGGCTTGCGAGCATCAGCGCCGAAACGCCCGAACCGACGGCAGCGATACGATCGCTTGAAATCGGCATGCCATACAGTGCGCTGAGATAGGTCGCAATCGCGTCGCGCAGATAGGGGCGGCCGAGATTTTGCGAATAGTGCGTTTCGCCCAATTCGAGCGAAGCGATCGCCGCCTGCCGGATGAAGAGCGGCGTCGGCTGGTCGGATTCGCCGAACCAGAACCTCAAAATGTCGTCATTGCCCATCCCGGCATTGGCGACTTCGCGGATCATCGAGCCCTGAAGGCCCCGGACTAGGCTGCGCGCTTCAATCATCCGGCACTTCTACTTCAGCTCACCTCATCGAGGCAGAAATAGTACGGCTCCACGTCGATTTGGCGCGGTCTCGTTCGTCATATTCATGAAGGGGCGGCGACTGCTGACACAGACTGTCAGGAGGTCAGTGCATGCTTCGCCTATGGATAGAGCACGGAGACAGACATGACCGCCCGCCCGGCGCCTGAGACAAAGATTGGGATCGACCCTAAATCCCGCAACCCCCGGTTCGACTCAAACTCTCACCGGTTTTCGCTTTCACAGCATGGCGTTTCTGCTATGCCGTGCGGCCCAACGCGGCGCCTCAGCGCCGGCAGCATGTAAAGGCAGGATCCCATGACCTCCGATACCTTTGAATCCGGCGCGCCGCCCATGGCCGTCGCACCCGCCGACCCGGCGAATGCCGCCCGCAACAGCCTCGTGATCAACGTTCTGCTCGTCTCGACCTTTGTCGTGATGCTGAACGAGACCGCCATGAGCGTCGCCATCCCCAAACTGATGGCCGCCCTCAATGTCGAGGCCAGCGCCGCTCAATGGCTCACCACGGCGTTCCTGTTGACCATGGCCGTGGTTATCCCGGTGACCGGCTTTTTGATGCAGCGTCTCAACTCGCGGCCCATCTTCATGCTCGCTATGGCCCTGTTCACCACCGGCACGCTGATCTGCGCGCTGTCTCCCGGTCTGTCGCTCCTGATTTTCGGCCGCGTCATCCAAGCATCGGGCACCGCTATCATGATGCCCCTGCTGATGACCACGGTGATGACCCTCGTGCCGCCGCATGAGCGCGGCAAAATGATGGGCAACATCTCGATCGTCATGTCCGTCGCCCCGGCCATCGGCCCGGTTCTCGCCGGCTTCATCCTCGCCTATCTCGACTGGCGCTTCTTCTTCATCATCATGCTGCCCATCTCGCTCGCCGCCCTGGCGCTGGGCTGGCGCATGATGGTCAACGTCACCACCCCGCGTTACGCCCCGCTCGATATCGTGTCGGTGATTCTCTCGGCGTTCGCTTTTGGTGGCATCGTCTACGGGCTGTCGAGCTTCGGCGTCGAAGAAGCCATGCGTCAGGTGTCGCCTTTCATACCGCTCGTCGTCGGTGTGGTCGCAATGGCGGTGTTCGTGTGGCGTCAGCTCGGCCTCGCCAAGACAGGATCGGCACTTCTCGATCTCAGCACGCTCAAGGCCGGCAATTTCACCGTGTCGCTGAGCATGATTGCGATCCTGATGCTGGCCATGTTCGGCACCATCATCCTGCTGCCGATCTATCTGGCTCAGGTGATCGGCTTCGACATCTGGCAGATTGGCCTGCTGATGATGCCGGGCTCGCTGATGATGGGCCTCCTCGGCCCGTTCGTCGGCCGTCTCTACGATAAGGTCGGGCCGCGTCCGCTGATCGTTCCGGCCATGGCGCTGGTCTGCGTGGTGCTCTGGGCGATGACGCTGCTCGGCGTCGGCACACCATGGCCCTATATCCTCGCCGGTCATATGGTGATGAGCCTCGGTTTCGCGTTCCTCTTCGGGCCGCTGTTCACGACCAGTCTCAGCTCGGTGCCGCCGCAGCTCTATAGCCACGGCTCGGCCCTCCTCGGCTCGATCCAGCAGGTGGCGGGTGCCGCAGGCGTCGCTCTGTTCGTCGCCCTCATGTCGGCGCAGACGGCCTCGCTCGTCACCTCCGGCAGCGTCCCGGTCGAGGCCCTCGCCGGCGGCATTCGCCTCGCCTTCACCGTCGGCGCGATCATCGCCATGTTCGCCCTCCTCGCCGCGTTTTTCGTCAAGAAGCCCCCGGCGCAAGAAGGCGGCTGGGGCGGCCACTAACACCACCAGCAGAACAAATTGCACAAAGGCCCGGGAGCAATCCCGGGCCTTTTGCTTTCACCGGCAACTACAACACCGGGCCCGACCCTGAACCCGCCAGCTATCCCCGTGCCAACCGCTCAAAAGCCGTTGGCGACGGTGGAGACTGAAGCATCGTTCCAATAGCCGCTGCGCTTTCCGACGGCGACTGCTTCGAACTGTCGAGTTCGAGATCGTAGATGCCCGGCTGGTGTACGGCTTCCCAGCGCATCACAGTGTCCGGTGGCGTCGCCCCGGTCTCGTAGTACCCGCCCTGCGGATCGGCATTGCGCCGGGCCATGATGACATCGATGGGACAGTGGACGCCAACGAACAGCACCCGCAATCCACCGAGACGCCGCACTGCGCCATCGAGAATTCCCAGCGGCTTCGAATAGAAATCGTGGATGCCGAGATCGGAAACCACGTCGAGGCCCGCCTCGGCATGCGCCGCGATCGAACCGAACATCGCCGCAAACTGTTGCTGCAGCAGGGGTTCGAGATCTGGCCGCTCGCCGCCCGGCCTGAGCCCAAGTCCCGGCTTCAGATGGGGCGGCATCGCCGCCATCGCGCTGTCGACGCCAAGATTGATCCACACGCCACCGAGAGTCTGCTGCATGGCGCGGGCGATCGAGGATTTTCCGGAACGCGGCGCGCCATTGAGGATGACGACGCGTCCGCTCATCGTTCAAGCGCGACGGCGGTTAAGCCACCAGATCAGACCGATGCCGACAAGGACCAGCACGCCGCCGATCCACATCCACATCGGCTGACCCGACATCACCGAGCCCGCCATGATATTGGTGCCCTGTGCAACCCACAGCCCGCCAAGCAGGATCAACACCGCCGCGACGATGTAGAGAACAATGCGCATGGATCAGTCCTTCTGCGCCTTGGCGCGCTCGATCGATTCAAGAATAACGCGCCTGGCATCGGCGGCGTTGCCGACATGGCTGAGCTTGGCCCATTTGCCTGGCTCTAAATCCTTGTAGTGCGTGAAGAAATGCTTCACCCGCTCGACTTGGATATCCTGCATATCGCTGAGGTCGTTGATCTTGTCGTACATGGCCGTGAGCTTATGGACCGGCACCGCGAGGATCTTCTCGTCCTGCCCGCCATCGTCTTCCATGAACAACACGCCGAACGGCCGCGCCCGCACCACGCAGCCTGGCACCAGCGGCCGCGAATTCATCACCAGCACGTCGAGCGGATCGCCATCGCCGCAGAGGGTATGCGGCACGAAGCCGTAATTTCCCGGGTAGCGCATCGGCGTATAGAGGAAGCGATCGACGAACAGCGCGCCGGAAGCCTTGTCGATCTCATATTTGATCGGCTCACCGCCCAGCGGCACTTCGATGATCACATTGAGATCGTCGGGTGGATTCTTGCCGATCGGGATCGCGTCGATGTTCATAGGGCGTCACTCAAACAATCGTCCGTGGTTTGTCGCCTACCCCAAGGCGCAAATGCAAGGCATAGTTGGGTGGGACCGCTGATGTGACGAGGACGATGATGCGAACGATTTCCGCTTTGGTGCTGGCCGCAGCGATGCTGCCGAGTGCGAGCTTCGGAGCGTCGCTGGTCTCGGCCTACACCGATCTCAACCTCGACAAATGCAAGCTGGTACAAAGCGACGAGGTCGGCGGCACCTGGGCCTGCAAAGGTCTCAATGGCTATCCGCTGGTGGTCGCTGAAGGCGACCTGCGGATGACCGTGTCTTACGGCAAGAACGCACGGGACGAGGTGGCGATGAGCCAAGGCTTCGCGCCGTTCAACCACCTTGGCACCAAGATCGAATGGCTGAACCCCGCCAACACTGCGAAGAAGCCCGTCGCCACGATCCTCCGCTGGTATCTGCAGCAGGGCGAAGGGCCGGGCGAATCGCAGATCCTCGTTGTCACACAGTTGAAGCCCGGCGCGGTCTGCCAGATCGCCTGGATCGATGCGACAGCCAACAAGAATGCCAACGAACTGGCCCGGCGGGCGGCCACTGAACTCGCCGGAGATTTCGATTGCGAAGGAATGCCCCAGATCTACGGCGAGTTTGAAGCCTTCGAGATCGAGTAGGGGCCTAGCCCTTGGCCATCTGATTGCGGAGGATCGTCCGCTGCCGCGCCGATACGCCGATCAGCTCTGCGACGCGCCAGACCATATTGTCCTCGAGCTCGTGGTTCTGCTTATCGGCGAACACCACCTGCCACATCATCCGCACGATCTCGATCCGCTCCTCTTCGGGGAGCGAGGTGATCGAGGAGGTGAAGCGGTAGAGATCGACCGCGTCGGCATCGCGCCGTGTCGCCTCGGCGATCAATCGATCCACCTCGGATTCATCGAGCGCGTAATAATCCATCAGCGTATTTCGGACGACCAGACGTTCCTCATCCTTGGTCGACCCATCCACCGCCGCCAGATGCACCAGCAGCGCCGCCACCGCGAGACGCGGTTCATGGTGAAGGTTTGGCGCTTCCTTCTCCTTGAAGAGCTTGGAAATGGCCTCGAACATTGCTGCAGTCTCCGGATGATGCACCGGAGATAATGCGGAACGCGCCCCAGCGGAAAGGGCAGTCCCCCTGTCTCACGCGCTATTGAAGCATTTCCGCCACAAAAGACTCACCTTGACTCTCAACCCGAGTCAAGTGTTCCCTATTTGTTCTAAAATTGGAATAGGAGGGGCCCGTGCAAGGCCTATCAAAGCAGGAGACCCTGGCGACCCTCCGCGCCCGCATTGAAACCCTGGAGAAACGCCCATTGTTGGCGGGCGCGAGCAGCGCTCCTGCTGCCGATACACCCGACCGTTTCGTCCTGCCCTCCAGCACGATGCATGAGATCTTCACCGACGCGCCCCGCAATGCCGGCGCGACATTGGGGTTTTCCCTTGCCGCGACCCGAGGGCTGTTGAGCGCAAACCGTCCTGTTGTCCTCTACCTTCAACTCGCCGGCGAAACTGCCGAAACCGGTCTCCCCTATGCGCCCGGGTTTTTGTCTTTCGGGATCGATCCCGATGCCGTCATTCTCATCCGCGTCGAAACCATCGTCCAATTGCTCTGGGCCGCCGAAGAGGCTCTGGCCTGCCACGCCGTCGCTGCGGTGATCGCCGATATCTGTTCGGACCCCAAAGCTATGGACTTCACGGCCAGCCGGCGTCTCGGGATGCGGGCAACCGAAGCCGGGGGCACATTTCTTCTGCTGCGATACGGGCTGGGACGAACGGCAACCGCCGCGCGTCTGCGCTGGCACATCATGCCCGAGATCAGCGGCGAGAAGGCCTACGACGCCAAGGCACCCGGCGATAGCCGATGGCGCCTCAAACTGGAAAAGGGGTTGTGGCGAGGCAAGCCGAATGAGGAGTGGCTCTTGAGCTGGACTGGCAATGGTTTCGACATTCTCCCCCTCCCCGATACAGACCGAGCTCCTGCCGCAGCGCCGCTACCTCGCGCTCTACCTTCCCCTATGGGCCACCGACTGTCTCAAACGGCGTGATCCAACCCTTGCTCAGTCGAAGCTGCCGCTGGGGCTGTGGGAGAAACAAAAGGGCGCTATGCGCCTCGTCGCCCTCGACGAAACTGCAATCCGCCATGGTCTGAGCCTGGGCCAGACAGTCTCAGACGCACGTGCCCAGCTGCCTGAACTTGAAGTTCGCGAGATCGACCAGGAGTTGACCCAAGCCCTGTTCGCGGATTTTGCCGATTGGCACTCCTATGCGAGCCCGCTGGTCGTTGCCCTCACTGATATGGCCCCCTATGGCGACCTCGTACTCGACATTACCGGGGTGACCCATCTGTTCAGCGGGGAAGAGCAGATGCTCGCAACCGTAACCGCCCGCCTCAAGCAATTGGGCTTCACTGCCATTGGCGCCATCGCTTCCACCATCGGCGCTGCATGGGCACTGGTGCATTCCGGTCGGTCAGAAATTGTATCGGCCTCGCTCGCTGAAGCTCTTGCCAACTTACCGGTCGCCAGTCTGCGGCTTGCCGACCACCAGATCGCGAGGCTGACCCAGACCGGATTCAAAACCATCGGTCAGCTTTACAGCAGAGACCGCAAAAGCTTGCAATCGCGCTTCGGCGATAGCCTTCTACTCCGCCTCGATCAGGCTCTGGGCCGCCTCGAGGAACCGATCGAGCCGCGCATACCAGTGGCTGAACTTTTTATGGAACGGCGTTTTGCTGACCCCATCGGCCTGATGGACGATGTATTGATGTGCGCGCACGATCTTGCCGTCAGTCTGTCGTGCCGGCTCGAAGCCGCCGGCCAGGGCGCGAAGACCTTCCATTTGTTTCTTTACAGGGTCGATCACAAGGTGATGACCTTTTCCGTCAACGCCGGCAGGGCAACGCGCGACCCCAATCACATCGGCCGGCTTTTCTCTTATCGCGCCGAGCGGCTTGAGGGGGAATACGATGCTGGTTTCGGCATCGACATGATCCGCCTCGCCGCCAGCTCCGTTTGTGAGATCGATGCACGGCAGATCGGCGTGTTCGAGCAGGACGATGGCGCTCAGACCCTAGACCGGCTCTACGATCTGATGGCCAGCCGTCTGGGTCCGTTGGCGGTCCTGCGTCCCTACTTCGTAAACAGTTACATCCCCGAAAGGATCGTCAACCTTGAGCCTGTCCTCATTGCTACCGAACCGGATCCCGACTCTTATCCCGATACGGCCACACCGCGACCGTTACGTCTGCTTGTAACGCCCGAGCCCATTGGGGTGATCGCTGAAGTCCCGGATGGTCCGCCGGCAAGCATGGTCTGGCGGCGTGTCGGCTATCGTTTCATCAAAGCCTCTGGCCCTGAGCGCATTGCTGCCGAATGGTGGTCCGGTAGGCAATTGCCTGCTTTGACCGAGGCATCGCTCACACTCGCCGCGACCGAAGACGCGGCACACCTTTATTTCGATGAGGCGAGGACCATCCGCGACTATTATGTTGCGGAAGACAACGGTGGGCGTCGCTTCTGGATCTTTCGTGTCGGTCTCTATGTCGCCGATACCCGTCCAGCCTGGTTCATGCACGGCTTCTTTGCATGAGCACCAACATCGCCACGCTGGGACAGCCCTCTCGTCATCTGCGCCCCGAAATACCGTTCTTCGAATTGGTGACGACATCCAACTTCTCTTTTCTACGCGGCGGCTCGCATCCCGAAGAGCTCGCTCAAACCGCCGCGAGCCTGGGTCTCAACGGCTTTGGCCTCTGCGACCGAAACTCGTTTGCCGGCGTAGTTCGCGCCTATGCTGCACTGCGAAACCGATTGCTGCCGATGCCACCCGATTTCCGCTATCTGGTCGGCACGCGGCTGTGCTTTGCCGATGGCACCCCCGACATCGTTGCTTACCCCACCGATCGCGCGGCCTATGGTCTTTTGTGCAGGCTTTTGAGCATAGCCAATGCCAACGGAACCAAGGGCAATCCGAAGCTCACCTTCGACGATCTATGCAGCAGAGATCTCAGCGACCCGTCTGCCCCACACTTTGCCGGCGGCCAGCTCTTCATACTCATTGTCGATGAGCGTGACTGGGACAAAAGCACTGCGACGCTCGAAGCATTGACGGCCCTGGCGCCCTGCCGCGTGTGGATTGCCGGCACCTACTCTTTTAAGGGTCAGGACCGTGCCCGGTTGAACCGTCTTGAGGCACTAGGACAACTATACAGCGCGCCCCTGATTGCCACCAATGACGTCCTCTATCACGAGCCTGGGCGACGCGTTCTGCAGGATGTGGTCACCTGCATCCGGGAACATTTAACAATCCTGGAGGCCGGCCGGCGGCTTGAACAGAATGCCGAGCGGCACATGAAGCCTGCCAGCGAAATGGCCCGGCTATTTCGCGAGCATCCCGATGCCTTGCTGCAGACCAAGCGCTTCGCGGAGAAGATCAGCTTTTCGCTTGATGATCTCAAATACAATTATCCCACCGAGGCTCTCAACACCGGTGAGCCGCCGCAGGAAACACTGGAGCGGCTGACTTGGGTAGGCGCTGCGAAACGCTTTCCCGATGGCATTCCCGACAAGGTCAAAGCGGCTTTGTGGTCCGAGCTGTGTCTCATCGCCTACAAGGCCTATGCCCCCTATTTCCTGACGGTCTATGACATCGTCAGGCACGCGCGCGAGACGCTCAGGATCCTCTGTCAGGGGCGTGGTTCTGCTGCCAATTCAACCGTCTGCTTCTGCCTGGGAATCACGGAGGTTAACCCCACAAAGGTCTCCCTGGTGTTCGGCCGGTTCCTGTCGACCGAGCGCGACGAGCCTCCAGACATTGATGTCGACTTCGAGCATGAGCGTCGCGAAGAGATCATGCAGTATGTCTACAATAAATATGGCGGCAACCACACCGGACTGACCGCCAATGTCATCTGCTATCGCGGCAAGAGTTCCATCCGCGAAGTGGCAAAGGTGTTCGGTCTTTCCGACGATGTCATCGCGACCTTGAACCAGACTCATTGGGGGTGGTCGGTAAATTTCGATCCGAAAGATCTCGAGAAGCTCGGTCTCGACCCCCATGAGCCCACCCTGTCCAAGGTTCTCGAATGCGCTCATGCGTTGCGAGAGTTTCCGCGCCACCTCAGCCAGCATGTCGGCGGCTTCGTCATTACGCGCGACCAACTCGATCACCTCGTTCCCATTAGCAAGACGGCGATGGATAGCCGCACCATCATCGAATGGAACAAGGACGATATCGACGCCCTCGGCATTCTGAAGGTCGATGTGCTGGCACTGGGCATGCTGTCCTGCCTGAGGCGGGCCTTCGAACTCTTGCACGTCCACTACAAGCGCGACGTCGAAATGACCGATCTGCTCACCGAGGAGCATGACAACCCTGAGGCAGCGCGTCCTGTCTATGAGATGACCCATCGTGCCGACACCGTGGGCGTCTTTCAGATCGAGAGCCGCGCGCAGATGTCGATGCTGCCGCGGCTCAAGCCCAGGGAATTCTACGACCTCATCATCGAAGTTGCGATCGTCCGTCCCGGTCCTATCCAGGGCGGCATGGTCCACCCCTATCTGAAGCGTCGCCTCGGAAACGAGACTGTCACCTACCCTTCGGAGGCCCTTCGAGAGGTACTCGAGAAGACCGAGGGCGTCCCGCTATTCCAGGAGCAGGCGATGCAGATTGCCGTCGTCGGCGCGAACTTCAGCCCGGGCGAGGCTGATCGCCTGCGTCGTTCCATGGCAACATTCAAACGAACGGGCGGTGTCGGCGTTTTCCGCGACAAATTTCTCGCCGGCATGAAGGAAAACAACTATCCCGCCGATTTTGCCGAGGCCTGCTTCCGGCAGATCGAAGGCTTCGGCTCTTACGGCTTCCCCGAAAGCCATGCGGCCTCCTTCGCGTTGCTGGTCTATGTCTCGTGCTGGCTCAAATGCCATTATCCGGATGTCTTCACCGCGGCGCTGCTCAACAGCCAGCCCATGGGGTTCTATGCCCCGCCGCAGCTTATCAGGGACGCTGTCGAGCATGGCGTTGAGATCCGGGGTGCCGATATCAACCGGTCTGACTATTGGTGCATTCTCGAAGAGGGCCAGCCTGCCGCAAATCATGTTTGGCCACGTCACAGCCAGATGAAAGAAGCGATATGGTCCACGAGGGCCGTTCGCCTTGGCTTGGCTCAACTCAAGGGGCTGAAGGAAGATCATGCGATGCGCTTGATGGCGCGGCGCGGCGCCGGGTATGGATCGATACGCGACCTTTGGTTGCGCACCGAACTACCAATCGCAACGCTTGAAGTCCTGGCCGAGGCCGACGCATTCCAGTCGCTTGGCTACAATCGGCGAGCGGCCTTGTGGGCGGTGAGAGGCCTTATCGGCACAGAAGGCGCGGAGACCCTACCCTTGTTCAAGAGTGCTCCCTCACCCTCTCCTAGGCCCGAGATTGATCCATCCCTTCCCTTGATGTCACAGGGCGAGGACGTCATCCACGATTATAGAACGTTGACCTATTCCCTGAAGGCGCACCCCTTGAGTTTCATGCGCCGTAAACTCAATCGCCGAGGCGTCGTCACCTCTCATGATTTGTCCAGCAAACGAAACGGGGATCAAATTGAAGTGGCCGGGTTGGTTCTCGTGCGCCAGAGGCCGGGGACCGCAAGCGGCATTGTCTTTGCCACGCTTGAGGATGAAACCGGCATTGCCAACATCGTCATCTGGAACCGCACCTTCGAGGCCAATCGCAATATGATTCTCGGATCGCGGCTGCTTGCAGTGAAGGGCAAGCTTCAGGTGGAAGGGCTGGTGATCCACGTCATTGCCGAGAGCTTTGCCGACATGACCGAGGATTTGACGAGACTGGCCAATGGCCACGCCATCGGCGATGCGGTCATCGCCCGTGGCGACGAAGGCAAATCGGGTCCGCGCGGCGGTCGTGATGCGGGCGAAAAGCAACGCGAGGAATTACAGCGGCGCCAGGCGCGGGCCGCCCTGCCCGGAGGGCGCAATTTCCATTGATCAGGCGCCGAGCTTG
This sequence comes from Devosia sp., assembly GCA_039918675.1. GTDB lineage: Bacteria > Pseudomonadota > Alphaproteobacteria > Rhizobiales > Devosiaceae > Devosia_A. The sequence goes on along the minus strand of JBDSHC010000164.1, from coordinate 29,978 downwards.
TCGATCTCTGCGGCGAGCTTGACGTCCTTGTCGGACACGCCACCCTCGTCATGCGTCGTCAGCTTGATCGACACCTTGTTGTAAACGTTCGACCATTCCGGATGGTGGTCCGCCGCCTGGGCCAGCAATGCGACGCGCGTCATGAACGCGAAGGCTTCCGAGAAATCCTTGAATTTGAAATCCCGGACGATGGAATCTCCGCCTGCATCATCCACCCAGCCTTCGAGCTTGCTCAGCGCCGCATCCCGGTCTTTGCCTGTGAGTTTTGCCAATTGCTTTCTCCTTACGCTTGAAAACGTCCCGCATGGGCCGACGTTCCTTGACCCTAACCCGCCAGACGGGCAATGATCGGTCAAGATGCTTGACGATCGTCCAAAGCCCAGAATAGGCGCCCTTTTCGATCAGGCGGCTGCCGCCTGGCACGCCGAGATTGCTCGCCTGTCTGCGCGAACTGGCGCGCCGTCCCTGGGAGCCGGCGCGCAACTGCTACGCCTCGTTTCACCACAGGGTACACCGCAGAACCAGCTGAGCGAGATGCTGGGACTTTCAAAACAAGCGGTCCAGCAATCCCTCGATCAGCTCGAACGCCTTGCGCTGATCCGCCGCGAAGTCGATCCTGCCGACAAACGCGCCAAACGCGTTCAAATCACCGCAGCGGGCATTGCCGCGCTTGCCGCCCGGGACGAGGCCGAACGAACTGCAGAACGCGCGGCCCGCGATATTTTGGGCAAGAAGCGATTTGGCCAATTGCGAAAAGCCTTGCGCAAGCTCTCCTAGCACTGACAATCCCTGCAAATGGCGCAGCCCGCCACACCCTCCGTCAACCATTTGCATCAATTGGGACTTTCGCTTCGGCAATATCGACGTTTCCAAGCCCCGGCCGGGCGAGTCGAAATGCGGCATTAACAGCTTTTCAGATATGATTTTTGCTCACGGACCCGGATTTGATGTTCGAGCCTGCCAGCAAATCGATGCCCGCGATCGACTACGTCTCGATCGTCACCTCGGTCTATGAGGACCGTCGGGCGATGGTGCTCGGCGCCCTGGCCTGCTTCATCGGTGCCGGCGCTTGCGCCTACAAAACAGGCTCGTTCAGCCTCGCTACCATCGCCGTGTGCTTCGTCCTGATCGGCATCCTGCGCTTCATTTCGATGACGCGGTTCCTCAATGCGAGAGTTGGCCCCACCGACGTCGTGGCCGCGCAGCGCTGGGAGCTCGAGGCCACCTATTTTGCCACAGCCTTCGCCTTCAACTGCGGCCTGTGGTGCATCTGCTCCTTCGTTTTCGTGTCCGATCCGGTCTCCGAGCTGATCTCGATGACTGTCACCATCGCCTGCATGGTCGGCCTCGTCGCCCGCAATTTCGGCCTCGACCGCATGCTGTCGATCCAATTGTGGGTCGCGGTCGCGATGGTGTCGACCGGCCTCGTGATGAAGGGCGACATCTACCACCCCATCCTCGCGGCCCTCCTGGTGCCCATGCTGGTGGCCTTCAAATTCCTCGCCAAGGATGTGCGCGCCGTTCTTCTGAGTGCCGTGCACGCCCGCGTCGAGGCAAGCCGGCTTGCGGTCGAACTCGATACCGCGCTCGATACCATGCATCACGGTCTCGCAATGCTCGACGCCAACGGGCTTATCAGCGTCGTCAACGGGCGGGCCGAGCAAGTGTTCGACGGCTTCGTGCCGGGCAATTGGATCGGACGCTCCTTCTCGGCTTTGATCTCGGCCGCCGCCAGCCGCGGTTCCATTCCGCAGCGCTCGGCCGATCAGTTGATGCAAGTCGTCAACGGTCAAAGCGCTGGCAAGGTGCTGCTGAAGCTTGCCGATGCGCGTTACAATGAGGTCACGGTCAGCGCCCGTCAGGGCCGCGTGGTGCTGCTGTTCGAAGACATCACCGAGCGCGTGCGCGCCGAAGAGCGGATCAACTTCATGGCGCACTACGATGCGCTGACCGGGCTGCCCAACCGCGCCTACTTCGCCGAGCAGGTCGAGGCCGATCTCACGCGCCGCCGCGACGACGCGCCCAGCGAATCCGTGACGCTGATGATCGTCGATATCGATGATTTCAAGCATGTGAACGACACGGCCGGCCATCTGGTCGGCGACCGCCTGCTGGTCGAGGCCGCCGAGCGGCTGCGCACGGCCATGGGCATGAAGGGACTTGTTGCCCGGCTTGGCGGCGACGAGTTCATCATCTACCGCACCGGCACAGCCGACATCGCCATGGACGATGCTGAGGCGATTATCGCAGCGTTCACGACGCCCTTCTCGGTGATGGGGGAGAGTCTTTCGACCAACGTGTCGATCGGCGTCATCGCCTCTGTCGACCTCGCCGAAGAACTCGACGGCATGATGACCAAGGCCGACCTGGCGCTCTACAAGGCCAAGGGCAATGGCAAGGCACAGGCGCAATTGTTCCATGACGAGATGGACACCGCCTATCGCTATCGGCAGCGCCTGAAGACCGAACTCAAACTTGCAGTGGATGCCGGCGCGCTGACGCTGGTCTACCAGCCACTCGTCGATCTCAAGAGCCGCCGCGTCGTCGCCTGCGAAGCGCTGGCGCGTTGGGTGCATCCGTCGCTGGGTTCAATTCCGCCCTCGCTGTTCATTCCGATCGCCGAAGAGACCGGGCTCATCTCGGACATCACGCGCTGGGTGTTGAAGACGGCAAGCGCCGAGTGCCGCAACTGGCCGGGCGAGATTTCGGTGTCGGTCAACGTATCGGCGCGCGACTTCCGCAATGATGACGTCGAGGAGATGGTCCTCACCGCCCTCGCCGGTAGCGGACTGGCGCCGCATCGGCTCGAGATCGAAGTGACTGAAACCGCGCTGATTGAGGAAAAGGACACCGCCACCAAAATCCTGTCGGCGCTCGGTGCCCGTGGCATCGGCATCGCGCTCGACGATTTCGGCACCGGCTATTCATCGCTCAGCTATCTGCAGGCGCTGCCCTTCACCAAGCTCAAAGTAGATCGCAGCTTCGTCATGGACATCGCGGTCAATTCACGTTCGCTGAAGCTGCTGTCCAACGTCGCCCAGCTCGGCAAGGACATCAATCTCACCGTGACCGCCGAGGGCGTCGAGACCGAGGAACAGCTCGCGCTGATCCAGGCCCACACCAAGGTCGATCAGATCCAAGGCTACCTCTTCGGTGTGCCGCTGCCCAAGCGCGAGGTTGCCGAACTCATCGCGCGGATGGAGGGCGTTAGCTCTCAGGGTGAGCCCGCTCACCAATCGCGTGTTAGAGTTAACGCCGGCTAAGCCCTTCTTTCATAATTGAAATACTGATCGCTCGTGGCAACCAGGTTGCCTCTGGACGCGTTGCGCATTAATCTTCGTGTTTAAACGTACTTAACAAATTGTTACATTCGTCTCCGGTTTTGGGGAGTTAGTAAGTGAGTATTGCGGCTCAGAACCCGCCACAGGCCGGCACTAATTTTGCTGGCACATTGACGGATATTTTGGATCGGGTGGAATATCGGCGGGTCCCGGCGGGCCAGCAGATCGACCCAGTCTATCGGCTCCGATACGAGGCGTATCGGCGGGAGGACTTCATTCCCTTCAACTCGCTCGGAATGCTTCGAGACGAGTTCGACGATCTTCCCAATGCCTATTGCTACGGCATCTACATCGACGGCGAGCTCGTCAGCTCCCTGCGCCTTCATCACATGACGCGCGAACACAAAATGTCACCGTCCTATTCCGTGTTTACCGATGTGCTCGACCCGCTGCTCGAAGCTGGACACACCTTCATCGATCCGGGACGCTTCACAGCCGACCTTGAGGCTAGCCTCGCTTATCCGGCGCTGCCGTTTCTGACGTTGCGCATTGCGGTGATGGCAACGTGGTACTTCCACGTGAAATACTGCCTCTCGACGGTTCGCCCGGAGCATGTCGCGTTCTATCGGCGCGTCTTCAACTCGTCCAAACTAGGCGACGCCCGCTACTACCACGGCCTCAGCTTTCCGATGGAAATGTGGGCCTGCGATTGCCCGATCGTCTATCCCAAGCTGATGCTGCGCTATCCGTTCTTCAACTCTACGGAGAGGGAGCGCGAACAGCTATTCGGCCCGCCGCATGTGTCACCACTGTGGATACACACCACAGCACGGGATGCGCTGCAGCCCGTGTGAACGCGTACGTTAGGCAGCGTGCTTGACCGGATGCAGCGGCTTCCGCGTGCGGATCCGACGGGCCTGCCGCGGCATGCTGACACCAAGTGCCTTGGCGACGGCGTTTTCGAGCAGATGATCCAATGAGGTCTTACGCATTTCGACGTTTCCCTTGTTGCGCGCTCAGCGGCGCATTTGAAACAAGCAACGACGGTCTCGGCGCGCGGTTGCGAAAACTTAATGTGATCGGCACGCGCAACTTCTTGCGCCCGACACAATTTGCCCCAATCTTCAATGTGTGGGCACATATGTGCCGGATCGCCGGGGGGCGACTCGGAGACCGAAAATGACCGCCTTACCCCGCCTGATCGCCCCGCTGCTCGCCGCGGGGCTCGCTCTCACCACTAGCGCCGCTTTCGCTGCGCCGGGCCTTGCCTCCGCCGTCGCCAATATCCGCTCCGGCCCGGGCACCAGCTACGCCGTGGTCGATAAGCTCGCCAAGGGCGACTACGTCATCGTCGAGAAATGCGGTGCGTCCTGGTGCAAAGTGCGCCGCGTGGGCCCGGACGGCTATGTCTCGCGCACCCTGCTCTACAACCCCTATTACGGCTCGCGCGCCTACTACCAGTTTCCGCCTCCGACACCGGACCCCGGCCGCACTGTGCGTCGCTGATCCTTGCGGGTTCTGGGCCGCTATCGTAGCGATGTGAGCAACAGCATGAATGAGGGGATTGGGAATGCTCAAGACGAGCCTGTCGGCCATTGTCATAGCCATGGCCCTTGCCGCGACGCCTGCCCTGGCACAAGCCGTCGAGGCCTATGGCGATGAATGGTATCGCGGCACCTTCTGGAGCGGCGAGTATCCCGGCGGGTTCACGGTGCTCAAGGACGTCACCGTCAAGCTCAGGCCGGAACTGTCGCCCAAGGCCCAAAAGACCATCGACTGTCCGCTGCCGGCCAAGGCCACCTATCAGCCCTGGAACATGGAGCGCGTGAACGCCCAGGGGCTCGAATTCGTCTCCTTCACCAAGATCGACGCGATGAAGGTCGATAAGGCCTACGAGGCAACGCTCTACTACGAAATCGACGGCACTGAGAAGAAAGTCAAATTCAAGCCCGGCGATAAATGGAACTACTTCGCCTATTACGGCGAGGGTGCCTTCCTGATGGAATATGACGGCGCCCAATACACCGGCGACCAGGGACTCGAGGAAGTCTCGACCTCCACCACGCCCGATGACAGCGGCTACGAAGAATGGCTGCGCATCAACTGCTCCAACAATATGTGGGGCTGGCTGTTCATAGGTGACATCGTCCAGGACGACGTCACCTATGCCGGCCCCAACATCGTCGAATACGGCCGCTCGGCGGACCTCGAGTAAGCCTGGCTGTGAGGGTGAAAATGGTGCCGCTTAGGTGACTCGAACACCTGACCCCATCATTACGAATGATGTGCTCTACCAACTGAGCTAAAGCGGCCCCGGGCGGAAACCGCCGGAAGCGAGGCGTCTTTTACTGAGCGCCCGGCATGGGCGCAAGCGAAGTTTCGGCGACAGCGGGGGATGGCAGCCGGGAGTTGAGCGACGGCATCGGGTCGGGTTTGGTGGTTGAGGCGCTGAGCGGCACCCGCCATTCGAAGGCATCGAGCCGCCCGGTGACCGGGGAGACCGGCTCCCAATCGTCGGCGGTGATGCCGTCGGCAATCCACACGGGATCAGCTGGTGCCCGCACGGCCCGGGCCAGCCACTCGCGCGCCTTGCCCTGATCGGCATTCTGCCCTTCCTCGATCTCGGCCATCAGCAGGCACACCGCCTGGCTGGGGTCGGCCACCGAGTAGTTGGCGAGTGCATTTCTTGCCGCCGGCCAGTCATAGGCATCGACGCAGGCCCGCGCGAGAACGATGGCGGCCGGCCGGTTGGGCGGCGGCGAATCGATCAGCTCCCGCACGCGCTTCAGCCGGTCGAGGGTCGATGTACCCGGCTGCGCATTGGCATAGAGCGCCGCGACATGCGGATGCGACGTCGCCCGCCATACCCGCCTGAGCAGGCTCATCGCCTTGCGCACCTCGCCGCGATTGGACTGGATACGCGCGGCGATCAGCGCCGCCGGCACGAAATCCGGCACGAGCTTCAGCGCCACCGAAGCATGATCGAGTGCCTCGAGCGAATTGGTATCCACCGTCTCGCGGGCGAACGCCGTCTCGAGCACGGCCTGCTTGCGCCGCCGTGACATCTTCTCGTCGCGCGTCATTGCCGTCTCTGCTGTGACGCGTGCCAGCGCATTCTCCCACTGGCCCCGGCGCGTCAGATCGTCGAGCACCGCATCGCTCGCCCAGCGCGTCTGTGGCGCCAGCGCCACCGCCTTTTGCGCAAAGTTCAGTGCGGCATCGGTGCGTCCCTGGGTACGCGCCTGCTCATAAAGCCCGGCCAGCGCGGCCACCGCAGTCTTTTTGTTCGAGATCAGCGCACGGTAATGTTCCCGCGCCGATTGCATGTCACCCAAAGCGAGATCGGAGCGGGCTTCAAGCAGTTGCGCAGCATGATTACGCGGCAGATTGCTGCGCGCCTCGCGCGCCAGCACACGCGCCCGGTTCGGGTCGCCCGCCTGCAGGGCCACAAAGCCATCCGAGAGCGCCGCGACACCCAGATCGCGCCGCCGGTCGCGGTTGAGTTTGGCGAAATAGCTCGGCGCGTCGAGAACGCGGCGCACGATCGACCAGAACAGCACCACAGCGGCGATCGCGGCGATGGCAACGAAGGCCGCCATGCCCAGCCGCGGCTGCATTTTGTACCCGGCGATTTCGATCAGCGCCGTGCCGGGTAGTCCCACGAGCCAGGCAATGCCTGCCGTTACTGCCAGCGAGAAGATGATCCAGGTCGCGAGCCGGATCATGGCGTTGCCGTGCTCGTCAGCGCCTGTGCCCGCAGATCCGCGACAAGCTTATCGGCCTCGGCATGAACGCGGATATCGGCGGCGACCAGCGTTGCGGCAGTCTGCATCGCCGGCGGCAATTGCGCGATCAAAGCGAGCGCCGCTGCATAGTCGCGGCGGCTCATGGTACCTTCGAGCCGCGACACGATTGCCTCGGGACTGTCGCCATCGACTTCCTCGGCTGGTCGGAGCGCCAGGAGCGATTTGGCCCAATCGACGGCGGTCTGTGTCCAGTCGCTATTCTTGCTGTCTCGGGCGCCGAGTATTTCGGGCAGAGCGGTTTCGAATTTCTGCGTCAGCGCATCCGGGCGGCTTAGCCCATCTGCTGCCACCGCAGCGAGCGTGGTCGGCACGACAAAATCCGGCAGCACCGATTTGAGGGCCGTCAGCTCCGCCTGGAACGGCTTTCCAGATGCGAAGGCGCCTTCGAGCCCGCTGAGAATCAGCGGCAGCTTTAGAGCCGGCCCAATCTCGTTGGGCAGTGCCGAACTGATATGGTCCGACAGCGTCTTCCGAGCCGCATCGAGATCGGTCCGCAGCGAGGTCACCGTGGAGTCGACGCCATTGAGCCGCGTGGTGAGGCTCGAAATTCCGGTCTCGAGTTCGTCCAGCGATTGCGCGATGGCGGCGCCATCGGCGCCCGACGCACCAGCGGCCATCGCATCGACCTGGGTCTTCAGCGTCTTCAGTTCGTTCTGCAGCGGCGCGAGGTCGACCGGCGCCTGCGCCGCGGGGATCGAGGCCTTCACATCGGCGAGGGATTTATTGACTTCGGCCAGCCCGCTATCGAGCTGCGCAATCGTCGCATCGAGCGAGATTTGTGTCCGCCCGGACGCCGCTTGAATCTCGGTAACGCTCGCCGAAAGCGCATCGAGCTTGCCGGCTTGCGCCGCAAGTTCCGGCACGAAGTCCGGCAGGTCCTGCCCACGGCTCGGCAGCGGAAAAGCATTCGCGAAAATATAGGTGAGGACCGTTCCGAGCACGGCTCCGCCCACTGCGACCCCGCCAAGCAACGGCCAATTGGCACCCTTGGTGTCGACGCGGAAGCGCGGACCAGTATTGCGGTGGTTGATCCCGGCTCTCGGCTCGCCCGGCGTGGCAGTCTCCTCCGGCCGCACATTGGCGTTGCGGGCCGTCAGATCGATCACCGGCGGTTTCACGGGACCGGTCGAGCGGTCAGCCATGGGCAATATCCTTCATTATGAGATCATGCCTCGTTTTTGGTCCCGGGCGAAAGAGAGGGCGAGCGCCATCATCGCCTCCTCGCTCGGGTGGTCGGCGAGGCTGACCCGCACGAAATGGGCGGCGATCAGCGGTTCCGCAATCGCCTCCGACAGGCAGAGCATACCAAGGCCAAGCTTATGCTCGAGGCCGCCAGCAAGACTGGCAAAGGTTTCGGCCGTGCGGCGCGAATAGAACAGCGCGGCATCGAGCCGCTGCTGGTCGAGATCGTGGCTGAAGCGCCCGACCGGCACCATCAGGTAGACCGCCACCGTGATCACCATCACACCATAAGGAGCCAGAGCTTTGGCCAGATCGCCCGCCTGCTGCTGCGCCGCCGCGTAAAGCACAGGTCCGGCAATTCCGGCCTTCGCCAGGAGGGTCACCAGATCGTCGACGCTCCCCTTGGCGCTGGTCACGTCGGTGAAACCGAACTCGAACGCCAGCTTCGCGGTTCGGTCGCCCACCGCGTAGAGCGGCAAGCCGTGAAGGCGCTCCAGATCGCCGCGATCACGCAAGGCGCGCAGCGCATTGCCACTGGTAACGGCGAGCGCCGCAAAGCCATCGGCCCGTGGCAGGGTCGTCGGCAATGTCTGGGCAATCAGCAGCGGTTCCACCACGGCGTCGATATCCAGCGCGGAAAGGCGCGCGGCGGTCTCGCTCGCATCGGGTTCAGGCCGTGTCACGAGCATGCGGACCATGGAGTTTCTATGCCGGGAACAGTTTGAAGAAGTCTGAACCCGCCTTGTCGCGGAGGATTTGGCCCAGTTCGTGGCCGATCTGGGCGGGGCGCTCGATGCCGCCCTCGTGCCGGGCCGTAATCGCGATCTGGCCATCCGGCGAGAGGATTTCGCCCTTGAGATGCAGCGTTTCGCCCTCGATCCGGCTCACGACACCAATCGCGGTCCGGCACGACCCATCCAGCGCCCGCAACAGCGCCCTCTCGCCAGTCACCGCAATAGAGGTTGGGCGATGGTCGAGAACTTTGATCAAATCGGCCGCCCGCCGGTCGTCAGTCCGGATTTCGATGCCGATGGCGCCCTGCGCCGGGGCTGGCGGGAACTTGTAGGGATCGAGATAAGCGGTGATCTCGTGCTGCCGTCCCAGCCGGTTGAGGCCCGCGACCGCCAGCAGCGTCGCATCCGCCACGCCCTCATTCAGCTTCCTCAGCCGCGTATCCACGTTTCCCCGGAACGGCACGATCTGCAGATCCGGCCGGGCCCGCAGCATCTGCGACGACCGGCGGAGCGAAGACGACCCCATTTTCGCGCCCCGCGGCAGATCCTCCAGCGATCTGGCCCGCAGCGAGACGAACGCATCGCGGATATCCTCGCGTTCCAGAAACGCAGCAAGTTCAAGCCCTTGTGGCAAGGACGTGGCCATATCCTTGGAGGAGTGCACCCCCAGATCGACCTCACCAATCTCGAGCGCCGCCTCGATTTCCTTCGAGAACAGCCCCTTGCCGCCCATTTCGCTCAGCGGCGCGTCGGTCAGCCGGTCCCCGGACGTCGTGATAGTCCGGATCTCGATGCTCATTTCAGCGACGCCATGCGCCTCGGCAAGCAGCCGGCGCACCAGCCGCGCTTGCACCAAAGCAAGCTGCGAGCCGCGGCTGCCGATGCGCAGGAAGGGCGAAGATTGCAATGCCATGCTGTCCCTTGTAGCCAGTGGCTCGCCACAGAGCGCTTCGAGTGCTGAAACGCGAAATGGCTCTAGACCACGGGAATTGAGCGCGCAATGCGGCTTCTGGGCATCGAAACCAGCTGCGATGAGACCGCCGCCGCCATCGTCGAGCGCGACGACGCCGGGCGCGGCACCATCCTCAGCAATGTGGTGCGCAGCCAGTTTGCCGAACATGCCCCCTATGGCGGGGTCGTCCCCGAACTCGCCGCCCGCGCCCATGTCAGCCATCTCGACCACATCATTGCTTGCGCCTCGGCCGATGCGGGTGTCCCGCTTGCCGAGCTCGACGGCATCGCCGCCACCGCCGGCCCCGGTCTCATCGGTGGCGTGCTGGTCGGCCTCACCACGGCAAAAGCTCTGGCCGCCGCGTTGCGCAAACCGCTGATCGGGGTGAACCACCTCGAAGGCCACGCGCTGACTGCGCGGCTGACCGACGGCCTCGATTTCCCTTACCTTCTCCTGCTGGTCTCGGGCGGTCACAGCCAGTTCGTTCTGGTTCGGGGCGTCGGGCAATATGAGCGCTGGGGCACCACCATCGACGACGCGCTGGGCGAGGCCTTCGACAAGGTCGCAAAGCTCCTCGACCTCGGCAATCCCGGCGGCCCCGAAGTCGAGCGTCAGGCTGCAAAGGGCGATCCCACCCGCTTCCGCTTCCCGCGTCCGCTGCTCAAGGAAGACCGCCTCGATTTCTCTTTCTCGGGCCTCAAGACGGCCGTCCGTCTCGCGGCCGAGCACATCGCCCCGCTCACTCCCCAGGACGTCGCCGACATCTGCGCAGGCTTCCAGCTCGCCGTGACCGACATTGTCACCTCCCGCTCCGCCGATGCTCTGAGCCGGTTCCAGCACGAACGTCCGGGCCTCACGCCAACTCTGGTCGTCGCCGGCGGCGTCGCTGCTAACCAGGCCATCGGCGCCGGCCTGCGCAAACTCGCCGCCAATGCTGGGGCCAGCCTCGTCGTCCCGCCCATCCCGCTTTGCACGGACAATGGCGCGATGATCGCCTGGGCCGGGGCAGAGCGCCTCGCTCTCGGCGAGACCGACAGCTTCGCCCTCTCCGCCAAGGCGCGCTGGCAGCTCGACAGCGCCGACATGGGACGCCGCCATGCCGTTTGATCGAATCGCCATCATCGGCGCCGGCGCCTGGGGCACCGCGCTCGCCCAGGCCGCCGCCATAGCCGGGCGCGATGTGACGCTGATCGCTCGCGACGCCGCAATCGCCGAAGAGATCAATGGGCGCCATACCAATGCGCGTCATCTGGGCGTGCAGGAACTCCATCACCGCATCGTAGCCACCACCGCCCTCGGCGACACCGACCTCGTGATCCTCGCTGTACCCGCGCAAGCGACCCGCACTGCCCTCACCGGTCTCGCACTCGACGGCCGTGCAGTTGTGCTTACCGCCAAGGGGTTAGAACAAGGTTCTTTGCAGCGCCAGAGTGAAATCCTCGCCGAGGTTGCTCCCCTGGCAATCCCCTTCGCTCTCTCCGGTCCAAGCTTCGCGGTCGATGTCGCTGCCGGCCGGCCGACTGCAGTAACCCTGGCGGGCGATGACGACGCCGCCACCGAGGCCGTCGCCGCTGCCCTCGCCGGGCCGACCTTTCGCCCCTATGCGGCAGGCGATCGCGTCGGCGTCGAACTCGCCGGTGCCCTCAAAAACGTCTATGCGCTGGCTGCCGGTGCCGTCGACGGCGCCCGGCTCGGCGCCTCGGCCCGCGCCGGTCTCATTGCCCGCGCCTTCGCCGAACTGAGCCGCATCATCGTGGCGCTTGGCGGCAAGGCCGAGACGCTCACCGGCCTTGCTGGTCTCGGCGATCTCACGCTGAGCTGCACCTCCGAACAATCGCGAAACTACCGGCACGGCGTCGCGCTTGGCCGGGGCGAGGCGCAACCGGCCTCGCTCGCCGAGGGTATCTTTACCGCGCCCGTGGCGCAAAAGCTCGCCCGTGACTCAGGTATCGACGCGCCGCTGGTCGACGCCGTCAATCTGTTGCTGTCAGGCCGTGTCACCATCAACCAAATTCTTGCCGGGCTGATGTCGCGCCCGCTCAAACGAGAGGACTAGAATGCTGTTCGCACTTGTTGCCTATGACCGACCCAATTCGGTCGCCCGCCGCCTCGAGCTGCGCCCCGACCACCTCAAATATCTCGACGCCTATGGCGACCAGCTCGTCCTCGCCGGCCCGTTTCTCGCCGACAATGGTGACATGATCGGCTCGATCGTCGTCATCGAGGCGCCCGATTTCGACGCGGCCAGTGCCGCCTTCGCCAAGGACCCATTCATGGTTGGCAATCTGTTCGATTCCGTTACGATCAAGCCATGGCGGATCGGGGTCAACAAGACCCAGAAATAGGAGCGGCACATGGCCTACTGGTTGATGAAATCGGAGCCGGACGTCTTCAGCTACACCGATCTTGAGAACAAGCCGGTCGAGCAATGGCATGGGGTGCGCAATTACACCGCGCGCAACAATATGAAGGCCATGAAGCTGGGCGACCTTGCCTTCTTCTATCACTCCAATATCGGCAAGGAGATCGTCGGCATCATGAAGGTGGTAGCACTCGCCCACCCCGATTCCACCGCCGAGCCGAACGAGAGCGGCAAAATCGTCTGGGAATGCGTCGACGTGGTGCACCACACCAAGCTACCCAAGCCGGTGACGCTCGAAACGATCAAAAAGACGCCGGCGCTGGCCAATATGGCTCTGGTGAAACTGTCGCGGCTGTCGGTCGGCCCGGTCGCCGACGCGGAATGGAAACTCATCTGCGAGATGGGCGGCCTCAAAAAGGCGCCGTAGCTAGAAGTCGCTGGTGATGCCTTTGACCTCCCAATCGCCATAGCGATTGGGGTCGAGCCCGCCGCGTCCGCCCTTTTCAGCCGGGCGCGCCGCCATTTCCGCATCGAGACCCTTTCGGCGGGCCTTCGCCTCGGCCAGCGCGCGCTCTGCCGCGGGGCTCAGCGGATGCGGCTCGGGGGCGCTTTTGGCCTCAGTCTTGTCGGGAACACTCATGGCCCCCATTTTATGGCTCAGTATCGCGTCCTGTCGAGGAGACCGTTGAGCCATGTTCAATCTGCTGCGAACCGGCGTGCTGATCGCCGTCATGACGGGCCTGTTCATGCTGGTGGGCTATTTCATCGGCGGGCAGACCGGGCTGTTCATCGCCTTCCTCGTCGCAGCAGGCACCAATCTCTTCGCCTACTGGAACTCCGACAAGATGGTGCTTTCGATGCAGGGCGCCGTACAACTCGACCCCGGCCGGGCCCCCGACCTGCATCGCATGGTCGAAACGCTGGCGAGCCGCGCCGGTATCCCGACGCCGCGCATCTATGTCATCGAGACGCCCCAGCCCAACGCCTTCGCCACCGGCCGCAACCCGCAGAACGCCGCGGTCGCCGTTTCGTCCGGCTTGCTCAATACGCTCGAGCCTGCAGAAGTCGCCGGCGTCATCGCCCATGAGCTCGCCCACATCAAGAACCGCGACACCCTGACCATGACGGTCACCGCGACCCTCGCCGGCGCCATCTCGATGCTGGCGCAGTTCGGGCTGTTCTTCGGCGGCGGCAACCGCCGAGACAACCCACTGGGCGGCATCGGCACGCTGCTGATGGTGTTCTTAGCCCCGGTAGCGGCGGCGCTCGTCCAGATGGCGGTGAGCCGGACCCGCGAATATGAAGCCGACCGCGACGGCGCGGCGATTTCGGGTGAACCCATGGCGCTGGCCTCGGCGCTGAGCAAGATCAGCCAGATTTCCGCCCGCACGGTGAATGTCGCGGCAGAACGTAACCCAGCGATGGCGCATCTCTACATCACCAACCCCTTGAGCGGCGCGCGGATGGACAATCTGTTCGCCACCCACCCGGCTGTCGAAAACCGCATCGCCGCACTGCAAAAACTTGCCGTCGAAATGGGCCGCGACGAGCGCGGTTACCATCCCGCCCCGCGTCCGGACTTTACCCAGAGCGCTCAGAGCAATAGTGGATGGCGCGTGCCGCAGTTCACCGAAGGCGACGACCGCCGTTCCCGCGGCCCTTGGGGCTGATTTGCCGAAACCCAAACAGACGCCGGGGCTCGCGCTCCGGCTCGCCGCCGCTCACAGGCTGCAGCTTGTCCTGAAAGGCGCGAGCTTTGCGCCCCTCTCCGCATCCGATATCGCCGACAGCCGCGACCGCGCGCTCGGCAACAAGCTGATCACCGCCGCCCTGCGTCGCCACGGCCATCTGAGCCTCGTGCTCAACCATTTGCTAGAGCGCGGCATGCCCAAGAAATCCGGGCGCTTCGAACCCATTCTCCGGCTCAGCCTCGCGCAGCTGCTTTACCTCCCCGAGCTCGGCGACCACTCGGCTGTCTTTCTCGGCGCCGAGGCGATGAAGGCCGACAAGGCCACCCAGCATCTCTCCAAGCTGATGAACGCCCTGCTGCGCCGCGGTCAGACCGAAGCCGCCGAGCTTCGCGACGGCCCGCTCGAACTGCTCTTCGCGCCGGCTTTGGTGAAAAATTGGACCGCTGCCTACGGCGCCGCCACGCTGCAGAACTTCGCCCAGGCGCTGCTCGAAGGGGCTCCGCTCGATTTGACCCTCAAGGGCGACTATCCGACGCTGTTGGAACTCCTCGACGCCCGCCCCATCCTCGCCGACACCGTCCGCGTCGAGCAGCGCGACAAGCCCGTCGACCAGCTCCCGGGCTTCGCCGAAGGTCGCTTCTGGGTCCAGGACGCCGCCGCCGCCATCCCGGCGCGGCTGTTCCGCCTCGCTCCCGGCGCCCGCGTGCTCGACATCGGCGCCTCGCCCGGCGGCAAAACCGCGCAGCTGGTCAAGGCGGGTTACCAGGTCACCGCACTCGAACGTGACCCGGCGCGCGTCGACCGTCTGCGCACAAACCTGCATCGGCTGAGCTACAACACCGAAATCGTCACCGCCGACGCCCTCGACTACACCCCGGCCACCCCCTTCGACGGCGTCCTCCTTGACGCGCCCTGCTCGGCCACCGGCACCTTCCGGCGCCACCCCGAAGTGGTCTGGCACCGCAATCCCAAGGACATCGCCGGCCGCGTCGAGCTCCAGCGCCGCCTCATCGCGCGCGCCATCGCATGCCTCAATCCGGGCGGAGTACTGATCTACTGCGTCTGTTCGCTTGAACCGGAAGAAGGCGAGAGCCAAGCAGGCTGGGCGATCGATCAGGGTCTCGAGCCCCTGCCCATCACCGCTGCTGACCTTGACGGCTGGGCTGCGCCCGTCACAGAAACAGGCTACATCCGCACCCATCCGGGCCAGATCGTGCCTGGGGAAAAGGGTGGAACGCTTGACGGGTTCTTCGTTGCGCGCTTCCGCCGCCGCTGAATATTGTAAGAGTTTCCGGCTAAAGATCGCCGGCCGGACGCGACAGCTTAGCCCTGCCGCGCCAAGCGTTTGAGAGGGCCGGGTTGGCAAACCCCATAACATTCGCGGTCCGCCGCAATGCCAAGCGTCTTGCCGACTTCACAGTCAGCAACCCGGCGATGCGCTGGATATGGACCGGCCCCGGCAACGAAGAATATTCAGGCGCCCTCAGCGATTTCCGACCGACCGACCGGGAATCTCTGCTCGAAATGATGCAGGGCCGCTATCTGCTGGCCAGTAAGTTGATCGACACCAACGGCGCCTCGCCCTTCGCCATCGACATGGTGCACGACGATTGGCTCGACGATCTGCAGGCCTTTGCTTGGCTCCGGCACTTCCGCGATGCGCGCACCGACGAAGAGCGCGGCTTTGCCCGCAGCCTCACCCTCGACTGGATCGACCGCAGCCGGCGCTTCGATCGAGAAATCTGGGGCCTGTCGCTGACCGCCCGCCGCATCCTCAACTGGCTGCGCCACTTCAACATCCTCGTCGAAGGCGCCAATCCGGAAGACGCGGCAATCATCACCCGCGCGCTCGGCACACAGATCCAGTCGCTGAAGCTGCGCAGCCCGTTCGCCGATGATCCGGCGGACGCCCTGATGGCTGCGCTGGCTCTACTGGGCGTGGCGCTTTGCGACCATGACCGCGAGAGCGAAATCACCGGCCGGGTCGAGCGCCTCAACGCGCTCCTCGAGCGACAGATCGACGAGGATGGCCTCCATCGCTCACGCTCGGCCAAGATGCAGCTGATGCTGATGGTCGAAATGACCACCATCCGCCAGGCCCTGCTCCGCCAGTCCGACCTCTATCGCCACGAGCTGGGCGAAGTGCTCGAAAGCATGCACCGCGCCCTCGACGCCATCTCGCTCGGCACCGGCGAGCCTGCTTACTTCAACGGCACCGGCCAGATGCCGCACGACATCATCGTCGCCGTACAGGCCCAGACCCCCACCCGCGCCCGCTCGACCGGCACCGCCGGCGGCTACGGTCGGCTGATCTCGGGCAAGTCGATCGTCGTCGCCGATTCCGGCCTGATCCCGCCGCCCGAATTCTCGCGCCATATGCACGCCTCGGCGCTGGCCTTCGAATTCAGTCATGGCCGCGATCTCATCGTCTGCAATTGCGGACCGGCCCGCTCCGACGAGGAAGAGAGCGCCCTGCTGTTCCGTCAGGGCATCGCCCATTCGGCGCCAACCATCAACGCCCTGTCGGCGGCTGCAATCCCTATTCGCGGCGCCCTCAAGAACCGCGCCGTCCGCATCGGGCGGCCACCTGAGGTTGCGAGCGAAGAAGCCGACCATTCGCTGGTCATGCGCACCCATGGCTATGCCGAGCGCTTCGGCGCGGTGCTCGAACGGCGCCTGACGCTTTTGGCCGACGGACACTCCCTCGTCGGGCAGGACCGGATGCTCAAGGCGCGGGGCAAGATGTCGGGGGCCTGCGCCATCCGCTTCCACCTCGCCCACCAGACCCAGGTGATCGACAGTACCGACATGCTGAAGCTCCGCCTCGCCTCGGGCCAGGTCTGGAACTTCCTTTGGGAAGGCGCCGACATGCGCGTCGAGGACAGCGTCCGCCAATCGGCCTATTTCGGCTTCCACCGCACCAAGCAGATCGTCCTCGACGTGCTGGTGGGCGAAGTGCAGGAAATCAGCTGGATCTTCACGCTGGACGAGGGCTGATCGGCCCCGCCACTTCCCAACCAGCCCCAATTCTGCAATACGTCCCGCCGTTCGCGCGACTGGCGAGTAGAGATGGGACACCATCGGGAAACGCGAACGCCGATGCCGCTCGCCTGGGCACCTTTTGAACGCAACGGAGCCCATCCATGCCCAACGCCATCATCCCCATCAAACGCGCTCTGCTCAGCGTTTTCGACAAGACAGGGATGGAGGACTTCGCCAGGGAGCTCGCAACGCTCGGCGTCGATCTGGTCTCGACCGGCGGCACCCATAGACTGATCGCCGCAACCGGCGCGGCGGTGCGCGACATCTCCGACCTCACGGGCTTCCCTGAAATGATGGACGGCCGCGTCAAGACGCTGCACCCCAAGGTGCATGGCGGCCTGCTCGCGGTGCGCGACAACCCGACCCACAAGGCCTCGATGGACGAGCACGGCATCGGCGCCATCGATCTCGTCGTCGTCAACCTCTACCCATTCGAAGCGACGATCGCCAAGAACGCCTCCTACGATGAGACCATCGAGAACATCGATATCGGCGGCCCGGCCGTGATCCGTTCGGCGGCGAAGAACCACGTCTATGTGACCGTCGTCGTCGACCCCAATGACTATCCCGCGATTCTCGAAGCCATCCGCCAGCAGGGCGGCGTGCCGTTGGAGCTGCGCCAGAAACTCGCCGCCAAGGCCTATGCCCGCACCGCCGCCTACGACTCCACCATCTCCAACTGGTTTGCGAAGACGCTCGGCTATAACGACATTCCATATCGCGGCTTTGGCGGCCAGCTCGCCGAAGTGATGCGTTATGGCGAAAACCCGCATCAATGGGCCGCCTTCTACAAAAATGGCGAGCAGCGCCCCGGCGTCGCCACCGCCACGCAGCTGCAAGGCAAGTCGCTGAGCTACAACAATCTCAACGACACCGACGCGGCCTTCGAGCTCATCTCCGAGTTTGACCCCAAGGTCCCGGCTGTCGCGATCATCAAGCACGCCAATCCCTGCGGCGTTGCCACCGGTACATCGCTGATCGACGCCTACCTCAAGGCGCAACGCTGCGACCCGACCTCGGCCTTTGGCGGCATCATTGCGCTTAATCAGGAGATCGACGAAGCGACTGCGGTCGAGATCGTCAAAATCTTCACCGAAGTCATCGTCGCCCCATCGGCCAGCGACGCAGCGCAGAAGATCATCGCCACCAAGAAGAACCTCCGCCTGCTTGTCACCGGCGCGCTGGCCGATCCCAAGGCCGGTGGTGTTACCTTCAAATCGCTGGCCGGCGGCATGCTGGTCCAGAGCCGCGACAATGGCACGCTCGACGATGTCGAGCTCAAGGTGGTCACCAGGAAGCAGCCGACCGACGCCGAGCTTGCCGACCTCAAGCTCGCCTGGAAGGTCGCCAAACACGTCAAATCCAACGCCATCGTCTATGTGAAGGACGGCGCGACGGTTGGCATCGGCGCAGGCCAGATGAACCGCCTCGATTCCTCGCGCGTCGCGCACCGCAAATCCATCGACGCCGCCCAGACCGCCGGCATTGAAGGCGCACTCACCAAAGGCTCGGTCGTCGCCTCCGACGCCTTCTTCCCGTTCCCCGATGGCATGCTCGCCGCTGTCGAGGCCGGCGCCACCGCTTTGATCCAGCCCGGCGGTTCGCTGAAAGATCAGGCCGTGATCGATGCAGCCGACGAAGCCGGCGTCGCCATGATCTTCACCGGCATGCGCCACTTCCGGCACTAGCCGCTATCAGTGGATGACGCGCAGTCCGAGGTGCTGCTCGAAATGGTCGAAATCGCGATCCTGGTGCAATAACTCAAGCCCGTTCGCGATGCAGTATGTCGCGATGATCACGTCCGGTGTTGTGCGGATGGTCACGCCGAGCCGGCGTAGGGTGCGGTAGTTCGAGGCGCCGATACGTGCGAGCTCCGGGTCGAGCATCGACACCAGGCCGTAATCCTCGAATTTGCGCTCCAGCGCTTCTGCCTGCCGCTCGGCATCGAGGCCTTTGAGGATTTCGAACAGGATGACATCGCCGACCACGATGAGGGAGGGCGACATGTCGCGCAGTATCGTCGCTTGCCTTGTCGCCTCGTCACGAAGATGGGCAATCCACACCGAACTGTCGACGACGATCATTCTTCGCGCTCGAAATGCGCCTTGTCTTCGTTAAGTCCGGAAGGGCGTGTCGCCAGCCCGTCGTCCCAGCCGATACCACGGGTGCTTTCGATTATGTCCTGCATAATCATCGCCCGATTGTAGTGCCGCATAGCCTCTTCGACAGCAGCCTTCTTTGTTGGCTTGCCGCTGTATTTCAATGTGCCTGCCATCAACTCATCATCGATATCGATATTGGTGCGCATCGAGACCTCAATGTGTATAATATGGCATAAATATACACATCAAACCGCTCAGCTTCAAGCCGACCGCGCCAGATCCGACAACAAGCCAGCGGCAACCGAAAGCCGCGACACAGTCATCTCGCCGGTCGTGAGCCCCGCCACCGCCTGCGCCACACGGTCGATCGCGTCCGGCCGCGCCTGACGCCAGGCGGCGAGGCGCGTGTCGATCTCGCCGCGGCCGAAGCCCAGCACGTCGACAGTTAGATCTCGCTGCGCCCGCATCAGATTGGCCAGCGCCCGGTCGAGCGCCATGCGGTCGAAGCGGTCGGCGAGGACGATCTTGCTGCCCGCTTCGATGACCCCCGCGAGCCCGAACAGATCGAGCACGCCAAAGAATGCACCCGCCGCGGCGGCGATTGGGCTTTTGGTGCGCTCGGCGACAAGCGCGATGTCGGTCGCAAAGCTCAGCGCGCTGAGCTCGGCGACCCGCCGCGCAATCGAGTTGGACGCCCCGCCGGCCGTGAACGCTTCGACGCGCGCCGTAATGGTCTTCTCCACCCCCGGCGGCACGAGGCTGGTGATCAACCCGGCGACATCCGTCACACCCTCCGCATAGCGCAGCACGAGGTCGCCAAGCGGCTGCGTGAAATCCGCGTTGCGCAGCAGCCACAGCGTCTCGCGTTCCAGCAGAACCTGCACATCGGCGTAGAGCGCCAGCTGCGTCGTGCCGGAAATCTGCCCGTCCAGCGCATCGATCTCGGCATAGAGCCGCTCGAGCCCGTAAGCATCGCGGGCGAGGCAGAACGCCGCCGCCACCTGCCCCGCATCGGTGCTGCTCGCCGCCATCATCTTGATCACATAGGCCGGCCCGCCGCGATTGATCATCTGGTTGGCGAGCACGGTTGCGATCACCTCGCGCCGCAGCCGATGCGTCGAGATCGCGTCGGGATATCGGTCGGCCAGCAGCGGCGGGAAATAGCGGAACAGCTCATGGCTCAGATAGACATCGTCCGGCGCCTTGCTGCTCAGCAGATCCGCATAGAGCGAGTTCTTGGCATAGGCGAGGATCACCGCCAGCTCGGGTCGCGTCAGCGCCTTGCCGCTCGCCGCCCGCGTATTGAGCGCCGCATCGTCGGGCAGGAACTCCACCGCACGACTCAACAGCCCGCGCCCTTCGAGATTTTCGATCAACGCCCGATGGTCGGGCAAGGCATCGAGACCAGCGCGCTCCGCCAGCGACATCGCCAGCGGCTGCAAATAATTGTTACGGAGGCACAGCACCGCCACCTCGTCGGTCAGCGCCCCGAGGAACCGGTTCCGCTGATCCACTTCGAGCTTGTCGGTGCGCATGACCGTATTCATCGCGATCTTGACGTTGACCTCGATGTCGGACGCGTTGACACCCGCCGAATTGTCGATGGCGTCCGTATCGATCTTTCCGCCGCCCAGCGCGTATTCGATGCGCCCGCGCTGCGTCACGCCTAGGTTGGCGCCCTCGCCGACGACCTTGGCGCGAATGTCCCTGCCTGTGACGCGGATGGCATCATTGGCCTTGTCGCCCGCATCGGCCTCCGTTTCCTGGCTCGAACGGATATAGGTGCCGATGCCGCCGAACCACAGGAGATCGACCTCGGCCTTGAGGATCGCAACCATCACCTCTTGCGGCGTCACCGGATCATTGCCTAGCCCGAGCGCGCGCCGCGCCTCCTGAAATAGAGCAACGTTCTTTAGCGAACGCGAATACACCCCGCCACCCTTCGAGAGCAGCGTCTTGTCGTAATCCTGCCAGCTCGAACGCGGCAGGCCAAAGAGTCGCTTGCGCTCGTCGAAGCTCACCAGCGGATCTGGATCGGGGTCGATGAAGATATCGCGATGATCGAACGCCGCGATCAGCCGGATTTGGGGGCTGAGCAGCATGCCATTGCCGAACACGTCGCCGCTCATGTCGCCGACGCCGGCCACCGTGAACGCCGCGGTCTGGATATCGCGGTCCATCTCGCGGAAATGCCGCTTCACCGCTTCCCACGCACCCTTGGCGGTGATGCCCATCTTCTTGTGGTCATAGCCGTTCGAACCGCCTGAGGCGAAGGCATCGCCCAGCCAGAAACCGCGCTCGATGGCGATCGCATTGGCGGTGTCCGAGAACGTCGCGGTGCCCTTGTCAGCCGCCACCACCAGATAGGGATCGTCGCCATCCCGCCGCCGCACATCGGGCGGCGGCAGCACGACGTCGCCTTCGAGATTGTCGGTCACGTCGAGCAGCGTCTGGACGAAAATCTTGTAGCAGGCGGTGCCTTCCTTCTGCACCGTCTCGCGGTCGGCGCCCTTGGGCATCATGCGCGGCACGAATGCGCCCTTGGCACCCACCGGTACGATGATGGCGTTCTTGACCTGCTGCGCCTTCACCAGCCCCAGCACTTCAGTGCGGAAATCCTCGGGCCGGTCCGACCAGCGCAGACCCCCACGCGCAATCGCGCCGAAGCGCAGATGCAGCCCCTCCACCCGTGGCGAATAGACGAAGATCTCGCGATAGGGTCGCGGCTCGGGCAGTGCGTCGATCTTCGAACAATCGAACTTGATCGCCAGCGCCGGCCGCCGCTGCCCCGCACCATCGCGCTGGAACGCATTCGTCCGCAGTGTCGCCTCGACCAGATTGAGGACGCGGCGGATGATCCGGTCTTCATCGAGCGATTGCGTTGCGGCCAGCGCCGCGTTGATCGCCTCGCGCGCCTCCCCCGCAATACGATCGCGATTGCCGGCAAAACCCATATCGAGCAGTGCGTGGAACAGATTGACCAGCGCCAGCGCCACATCGGGATGAAGGTTGAGCACTTGCGCCAGATAGGCGCGCGACCAGATCACGCCCACCTGCTTCAGATAGCGCACCAGCGCCCGCAGAATCGCGACGTCTGACCAGCCGAGGCCGGCGCCGAGCACCAATTGATTGAGCAGATCGCTTTCCGCATCGGTCTGCCACACCGCAAGGATCGAATCCTCGACCAGCGGCGCCCGCTCGGCAAAAGCCTCGGCTTTCGCCCCGACCGGGTCGAGCACCATGTCGTGGATGAAACAGACCGCGCTGTCCTTAGGCTCGACCGTATAGGTGCGCTCGTCGATCACCCGGAAACCGAAGTTTTCGAGCATCGGCACGCGGTCGCTGAGCGGAATCGGCCGGCCGCGATGATAGACCTTGAGCCCGTAGGCGCCATCGCCATCGCTGCGCTCGACCAGCTTCAGCGCGAGGCTAGTGTCCCCCTCGAGCTTGCTGATGACGCCGATATCGATGAGCGCCGCCTCGGCAGAATTCCGCTGCTGATAGGCCGCCGAAAACGCCCCCAGCCACGGCGCGACCAGCTCCGCATTGCGCGCTTCCGCCAGTAGCCTGTCGCCGAACGTCCGGATCAGATCGGCGACATCGTCTTCGAGCTTGTCGCGACTGGGTCGTGGCGTGTTCCCGCCATTGCGCCCGATGATGAAATGGACGCGGACCAGCTCCCCTTCCGGGAAGTGCGGATAGTAAGCCGAGAGCCGTCCGTCATAGATCTTAGCAAGATAGGCGCCGAGCCGCTCGCGCGCTTCCGATGTGTAGCGATCGCGCGGCACATAGACGAGCACCGACACAAAATTGTCGAACCGGTCGACGCGTGGCAGCACGCGGACGCGGGGCTTGTCGGCGAGGCTCGCGATCTCCTTCGCGAATTCGAACAGCGTGTCCTGCCCGATCTGGAACAGCTCATCTCGCGGATAGGCGTCGAGCGCCGCCATCAGCCCCTTGCCGGCATGGCTCGACGGCTCAAAGCCCGAGCGCCGCATCACTTCGGAAACCTTGCGCCGGATCAGCGGCACTTCCGTGTGCGGTGTGGCGAGCGCCATCGACGTGAACAGCCCGACGATGCGGAGCTCGCCCGCAACCTCGCCGCCCTCGCGGTAAAGCTTGACGCCGACATAGTCCATGTAAGCGCGGCGATGCACCCGCGTCCGCACATTGGCCTTTGTGACCATCAGCGGGTCGGGCTCGCTGAGCCAGGCCACATGCTGCTCGGTCATTTCGACATAGTCGGTGCCGGCGCGGAGGAAATGGAAATCCTTGTCCTCGAGAATGCCGATCCCCGAGGTGATCAGCGGCACGAGCTTCTTGTCGTTCCCTTCGCCATCGAGCCGGTATTCGCGCATCCCGAGAAAGGTGAAATTGTGCTCGGCCAGCCAGCCCAGGAATTCCTTGGCTTCGCTGACCGCAGCGGTCGTGGCGCGCGGCGGATTGAGTTTCCAATCCTCGACCACCCGGCGCAGCCGCTCGAGCATTCCCCGCCAGGAGCGGGTCGCGCGATAGACTTCGGTCAGCGTCCCGTCGATCTCGGCAATCAACTCGGCTCGCGCCGCGGGATTATCCATCGGCTCGATCTGGACCAGCAACAGGCTCTCATTGACCGAGACCGGCGCCGCATCGTCGAGCAGCCGGTGCGATTCCGGATCGAGATGCAGCACCGGATGCGACATGAACTTGATCACGCCGCCCTTGGTCCGGATCGCCGCCAGCACCGAATCGACTATGAACGGCATGTCCGCCGAAAAGATCTCGATCAGCTCGGGGTGCCCCGAGTGCTCGGGCGGAAAATCGAAGATGACGTGGCTTTTGCCCTCACGCTTGCCCAGCCGCGTATAGGTCTTGCGCAGCACCGCCTCGAGCACATCGGTCGAGGTCCCGGCGAGGTCGTCCGGATCGGTCGAATTGACCATAGCGAGAACGAAGCGGGCGAAGTTCGGCTCGGTCTCCCGAAGCTCCTCCGCCCGGTCCAAAAGGCCGCGCTTTGTGTCGATCACAGCGTCCATGCCATGGCCCCCTTAACCATGACAAATCAGGCTGCGCGCAGAGTGCGGCCCCGGGGGCGCATTGTCGAGGGCCCGGTAAGACCTTCTAAGAAAAGAAGAGGCATAGTCCGGCGCATGGATCATAACCCGCGTTCGGACCTGCGGACCCTGCTTGCCTCGGGTCTGTCCAAATCGCTGGTGTCGCTATTTATCAAAATGGCGACCGCCGGTCTGACCTATGCGATGTACGTCATTCTCGCGCGCCTCATGGGCGTCGTCGACTACGGCTATTTCGCCTTCGGCCTCAGCCTCGCGACAATCCTCGCCATCGGCGCCAATTTCGGCCAGCAGACGGCGATCCTCCGCTATTGGCCGGAGGAAATGGTGGCTGGCCGGCCCGGCAAGGCCCTCGAGGCGCTGCGCTCGGGCGGCGCCATCACATTCATTGCGGGGGGCACCATCTCGCTGGCTCTGCTCGGCGTCAGCGCCATCACCGACGCCGTCGATCCGAACCCAGTCTTGCATCTCTACGCCTCCGCCGCCCTGATCCTGCCGCTCGCCCTTGCCGAATATTGGAGTTCGGCCCTGCGGGCCCAGGGCTCGGTCTGGACCGCCCTCACCCCGCGCGACATCGTCTGGCGATTGGCGCTGCCGCTGTTTGTCGTCGGCCTCTATTACAGCGGCGTGACGCTATCGGGTTGGGCGGCGCTGCTGTTGACGGCGGTGGTGCTCGGCCTGTCGCTGGCCCTCCAATATAGGCTGGCCCGCGCCAACCGCTATGAGATCGCCAGTGGCACACAGGCTCTGCGCACCTATTGGACGGCACACGGCAAATCGAGCCGCTCCTTCTTCCTCGGCACCGTGCTCGACAGTGCCGCGCTCAACATCGACATCATCTTTGTCGGCCTGCTCGTCGCGCCCGCCGCCGCCGGCGTTTATTTCAACGCCTTCCGAACCGCCGGCCTCCTGACCCTCTTTATGTTCGCAATCACCCTGGTCGTCGCCCCCATGGTGTCGCGCCACTACCACGCCGGGGAGCGGCGCCAGGCCCAGGCCATCACGGCGCTCTGCGCCTGGGCCGGGTTCGTCTTCTCGCTCGTGGTCTTTGCCGGCTTTGTCCTCTTCGGTGACCAGATCCTGTCGCTGTTTGGCTCAGGCCAGGAGGACGGCAAGCTGATCCTCATCCTGCTGTCGGTCGGCCTGTTGTTCGACGCCGCCACCGGTCCGAGCCGCATCGTCCTGATGATGACCGGCCATGAACGCGACTATGTCCGCATCTTCGGCTCGATCGTTTTCGCCGGCATGCTGATCCAGCTCGCCGTGATCCCCCTGTTCGGCCTGGTTGGCGCGGCGATCGTCAACATGGCGACCCGCATCACCGCCCAGCTTGCCATCGCCTTCTTCGCCAACCGCCGCATCGGCCTCGACACCACGCTGCTCGGCGCGTTCCTGGTCAATCGGCTCGCTGACCGTCCGGTTGCTTCAACCGTTTGATGGCGCATTCGCGGGCGTCACGGCCGACCGCCCGATTTGCGTAAGCTGATAGACACCGGGCTGCACCCGCTCGAACCAGCCATAGACATTGCTCAGCAGAATCTTACCGGCATCTGGCGCCTGTGGCTTGATATCTCGCGGCCGCAGCGGCCCCGCATGCAAAGCCTCGGCACAAAGCATGGCCTGCTGACGATAGGCCGTCATAATCGGTTTGCGTGCGCTGCCGCCCAGCGTCGGGTCGCCACGGCGCTTCCTGTGTTCGCGGACCAGCCGCGAGCGGCGCTTGGGGTTGGTGCGCGGCATCGGCGTCACGGCGTTCACGATGACACTGACCTCGCCCCGATCCGACACGCCGAGCATGCCGATACCGAGGCGCCGGCAGAGGTCTCGATAGCGCTTATCGGACTCGCGGCCGCGTCCGGTAAGCGAAATGCGGGCGGCGATCCAGACTTCGTCCGAAATGGCGGCGCGGTCGACCGCCTGCAGGATCAGCTCGAGATTGAAGCTCAGCTTCAACTCGCAAATCACCACCACCGGCGGATCATCGGGGCTCAGCCCCACGAGATCGCAACCGCCGATCTCGCCCTTCACCTCATAGCCCGCGGCTTCGATGAAGGCTTTGATCGGCAAATAAAGCGAGGTTTCCATGGCAACGCAGTCAAAGAGAATCAGGCCCGTAAGGCTAGCAAGCGTGCGTTAATAGCTCGTGCCGCCGCCCCACGCCCATCGGCCTGCTTGACCCCGGGCGCCCGGCGGGCTTATGACGCCTTCTCCGAAAAACCCTAGAAAAACGGGACGTTGACGCCAAATGGGCCGCACGCTGTACGACAAAATCTGGGATGACCATCTGGTCGCGAATAACCCGGACGGCACGTCGCTCATTTATATCGACCGCCACCTCGTCCACGAAGTGACCTCGCCGCAGGCTTTCGAAGGCCTGCGCATGAATAAGCGTAAGGTCCGCGCGCCCGAGCGTACCCTCGCCGTGGTCGACCACAACGTCCCCACCACCGATCGTTCGCTGCCCAATCCGGACCCGGAAAGCGCCATCCAGATCGCCGCGCTCGCCGAAAACACCAAAGATTTCGGCATCGAATATTACGACCCCTTCGACAAGCGTCAGGGTATCGTCCACATCGTCGGCCCCGAGCAGGGGTTCACCCTCCCCGGCATGACCATCGTCTGTGGGGACTCGCACACCTCGACGCACGGTGCTTTTGGTGCCCTCGCGCATGGCATCGGTACGTCGGAGGTCGAGCATGTGCTCGCCACCCAGACGCTGATCCAGCAGAAGGCCAAGAACATGCTGGTGCGTGTCGATGGCCAGCTGCCGCCGCACGTCACGGCCAAGGACGTCATCCTCGCCATCATCGGCGAGATCGGCACCGCCGGTGGCAATGGCCACGTCATCGAATTCGCCGGCGAAGCCATCCGCGCGCTGTCGATGGAAGGCCGCATGACGGTCTGCAACATGACCATCGAAGGCGGTGCCCGCGCCGGCCTCATCGCGCCCGACGAGAAGACCTACGAATATGTGAAGGGCCGTCCCCGCGCGCCGAAAGGCGCGGCCTACGATCATGCCGTCGAATACTGGAAGACGCTCTTTACCGACGAGGGCGCGCATTACGACAAAGTCGTGATCCTCGACGCCGCCAAGCTCCCGCCGATCGTCAGCTGGGGCTCGTCGCCGGAAGACGTAGTCTCGGTCAGCGGCGCCGTGCCGAACCCCGACGACATCAGGGACGAGAACAAGCGCGCGTCGAAATGGCGGGCCCTCGACTATATGGGCCTGAAACCGGGCACCAAGATCACCGACATCACCATCGAGCGCGTGTTCCTCGGCTCCTGCACCAATGGCCGCATCGAGGACCTCCGCGCTGCCGCCAAGGTCGTCGCAGGCCGCAAGGTTGCGGCCGGCGTCAACGCCATGGTCGTGCCGGGTTCGGGTCTCGTGAAGGAACAGGCGGAAGCCGAAGGCCTCCACACGATCTTCCTCGACGCGGGCTTTGAATGGCGCGAGCCGGGCTGCTCGATGTGCCTCGCCATGAACCCCGACAAGCTGAAGCCGCAGGAACGCTGCGCCTCGACCTCGAACCGCAATTTCGAGGGCCGCCAGGGCTTCAAGGGCCGCACCCATTTGGTCTCGCCGCAGATGGCCGCAGCCGCGGCGATCGCGGGCCATTTCGTTGATATTCGTGAGTGGAAATAGTCAGCGGTTGGCCAAGCGAGCCCTCTTGTGATCGATTGGACAGAGCAGGATAAGATGACCAACTCTTGGGCGGATCGCACCGCCCCCTCACTGGACGATTTCGAACAAATGGCGGCAGCGGCTTTCGAGTCGCTGCCGCCTGAGTTTCGGGCCCTCACCGGCAGTGTCCCCTGTGCCGTCTCCGAATTCCCTGACGAAGACACCATGCGCGAGATGGAGCTCGAAACCGAGTTCGATATCCTCGGCCTGTTCCGCGGCGTGGGCCTGCCGCAGGGCGCCGGCAACCCGCAAACCGGCCAGCTTCCCAATCAGATCTGGCTCTACCGCCGCCCCATCCTCGATTATTGGGCCGAGAGCGAAGAGGGCGAGACGCTCGGCCAGATCATCACCCACGTCCTAATCCACGAAATCGGCCACCATTTCGGCTTCAGCGACGAAGACATGGAAATGATCGAGGCACGGTCGATCGCCGAAGGGGCTCGCAATGACTGAGCCGCTTTTCCACGGCGTCATCCCCGCGAAGGCGGGGATCCAGAGGCCACATCATCCGGCGCCACCGGCTCTGGATTCCCGCCTGCGCGGGAATGACATTGTGGTTGAGACGAGGGCGTAGAGCATGTCCCTCACCACACAAGGCACGCTGCTGCTCGACGCGCTCGGCATCACCTACACACTCCATCCCTACACCTACGACCCAGAGGCGCCGCGCATTGGCCTCCACGCCGCCGAATCCCTCGGCATCGATCCGAGCCAGACCTTCAAGACGCTGATGGCCGAAGTCGATGGCAAGCCGGTTTGCGTGGTCGTGCCATCAGACATCGAAGTCTCGATGAAAAAACTCGCCGCCTGCTTCGGCGGCAAATCCGCCGCGATGATGAAAATCCCCGATGCCGAGCGCCTCACCGGCTACAAAATCGGCGGCATCGGCCCCTTCGGCCAGAAGCGCAAAGTGCCCACCGCCCTCGACGAAACCGCCGGGCTCTACGACCGCATCTACATCAACGCCGGCCAGCGCGGCCTGCTGCTGTCGCTTGAACCCGCTGATGCGGTGAAGGTTTCCGAGATGAAGATCGCGGACCTCAGCGCCTAGATCCATTAACTCATTGATCTCCCGGCGCTGGCACGCCCGCCTCATAACGTCTGACTCACGTGCGTACTTAAGCTTATGGTGAGATATGTCCCGTTTTGCTTCGTGGCTTCTCGCCATGCCGATTTCTATATTGGCAACTATCGGTCCCGCCTTGGGTGACGTCGGTGATCAAGGCAGAGGTCTGGCGGTGCTGGTCTTCTACATGGTTGGTATCCCACTGCTCTTCATACTTTTCTTTGTGGGTATGATTATCAGCGCGGTCCTGACAGTTCGCAGAGACCTAAAGAGACGAGCGCTCGCCAAGGCAACCGTCAAGGATCGCCCTGACCTTCGCGGATCGATAGATCAAGACTGATCAGACCAGCCATGTCCATCCAGATGCATCGCACCTCACGTGTCGCCGATCGAAGGAGCCGGGCTCGTTCCCAACGCCCCGCATCTTCGAGAGGACGCTGACCCTCGACACGCGAGCTATCCGCCGCCTTTACGCGACCTATTCCAATGTCGTGGGCCTTTCCGCCCAACGAGCGCGGGCGCCTGCTCAATGGTCTGGCTGATCTTGGCGCAACGCAGTTTGACGGTCGCGTCACGCGCAATTGGCGGCCGCCGATCTACATCGCCCGCCGCGATTAGCCCTTCGCCTGCCGGTCCATCACTGCATATTGCGCGACGCCATTACCGAACGACCAATTGTCGCGCTGCGTCTCGACGAGGTTGATCGTCACATCCTCGCGCCGGATGCCCAGCCGACTGTACAACTCGTCGGCGACGTATCTGAAGAACGCCTCGCGCATTTCGCCCGACCGGCCGCCGCTGATCGTCACCTGGATGATCATCGCCTCGGCGGACCGCTCGATCCCCAGATAGTGCGGATCGATGATCAGCGTGTCCGGATCATGCTCATTGATCACCTGAAACCGGTCACCCTTGGGCACTTTGAAGATAGTGATCACGGCGTCATAGACGACATCGGCAATCGTTCGCTTGTAGTCGGCCGATTTGCCGCGCGGCAAATCGATACGCGCCAATGGCATGTCTG
>JBDSHC010000163.1:0-23664 GCA_039918675.1 Devosia sp. | reverse complement strand
CGCCTCGGCAATCATTCGGGTCGTCTCGGTCTCGATGACGCTCTTCAGCTCACTCGCAAATGCCGTCGCGCTCAGCCCGGGCAGGATCGGTCTGAGGAATTTGGCGCGAGCCGTCCCCGGCCAGATCATCAGGCTGTTGCGCCCCCAATAGAGCCCCGAATCGAGCGCCACCGGAATCACCGGCACATTGAGCGCCTCATACAGCCGAGTGATGCCCTGCCGGTAATCCGGGTCGGCAAGCGGCGCCTTCCGCGTCCCTTCGGGATAGATGACGATACGGCAGCCTCGCGCCACCGCGGCTTTCGCATCGCGCAGCATCAGCGGAATCGCCTCCGCTCCGAGTTTCCGGTCGATCGAGATCGTGTCGATCGATTTGGCCGCCCAGCCGAAAAACGGCAGATCGATCAGTTCGCGCTTGGCGATGAAGGCCGGTTTGTCGTCGGTGAAAGGCAGCAGCGCAAAGATGTCCCAGTCGCTCTGATGCTTGGCCGCAATGATGCAGGGCCCCGGCGGAATGGTCTCGCCGCCCGTCACCGCGGTCTTCACGCCCACCACCCAGCGCAGCAGCCACACATTGGAGTTGCGCCAATATTGCGCGATGGCCCAGCTCACCGCCGTCTTCCGCCGCCAGATGATGGCGATCAGCCCCACGATGATCGCGAGCAGCACGGTCTGGCCGAGAAACAGCAGGTAAAACAGTGCGGTTCGCACCGCCTGGACAATCGCCAACACGCCCCTCCCGGTCTATGACGTCTCTGTCAGGAACCGCCGCACGGTGAACCGCGAGGTGATCGCGGTCAGTGCGGCAATCACCGGGACCACCGCGGCAATCCCCAATATGCCGTCGATGCCTAGTGAGAAGCGCCCGAAAAAGAAGCCAAGCTGGTTCGACGCCTCGGTCGAAACGATCGACCCGGCGGCGCCGGCGACTGCAAAGAAGAACAGAACGGCCCCGATCCCGCCAAGCAGCCCGCCACGCAGTCCCAGCGCCAGGAACCGGCCCTGGAATTCGCCGGCAATGAAGCTGTTGGAGGCGCCGATGAAATGCAGCACGTCGACGATCTCGCGGTTCGACGACATCGTCCCGCGCGTGGCAAAGATCACCGCCAGAACCGTCGCCAGCACAATCAGCGCCAGCACCAGCAGCCCGGAGAAGACGATCGTTCCCGCCATGGTGTTGAGCTGCTGCCGCCACGCCGCATGCGTATCGAGCGAGGCGCCTTTGATCGTCTCCACGTCGCGCGCCAGAAGCGTCAGATCGACATCGCGCGTGTCGCTGAGTTCGACCACCACCAGCCGCGGAATCTCGATAGCGCTGAGATCGAGCCCCGCACCGAGCCAGGGCTCGAGCAGCTTCTCGCTGTCCTCGACGCTGAGCGCATAGGCCCGCGCCACGCCCGGCGTCGCCTCTGCCAGCGCGATCGCCGTGCGGATATTGCTGTCCATCACCTCGCCCACCACCGGGCGGATCTGGATGGTCACCTCGCGGCCGACATCGGACGACCATGCGACAGCCGATTTCTGCACCAGGACCACGCCGCCCAGCGTCACGCCGCTCAAAAACGTCATGATCGCGATCAGCAGCAGCAGCGTCCGGCCCGCAACCGAGCGCTCCGGCACGATAGGTGCGGTGCGCTTCTGCCCCTGCGTGCGTGGCATTGCGGCCGGGCTCTCCATCGTCGCTTCAGCCATCGACGGTCACCTCGCCGTTCACCAGCTGCATGCGTGGAAAATCGAAGCTGTCGAGCAGCGGCAATTCATGCGTCGCAAGAATGATCGTGGTGCCGAGCTTGTTGAGTTCGGCGAAGAGCCGCACCAGCCGCAGCGACAGATCGGGGTCGACATTGCCCGTCGGCTCGTCCGCCAAAAGGATATCCGGACGTCCAATGACCGCCCGGGCAATCGCCGCGCGCTGCTTTTCGCCGCCCGACAGCAAAGGCGGATGCGCATCCATCCGCTCGCCCAGCCCGACCCATTGCAGCAGCTCGGTGACATTCTCGCGATAGGCCGATTCCGGCTGGCCGAGCACCCGCAGCGGCAGCGCCACATTCTCGAACGTCGTCAGATGGTCGAGCAGGCGGAACTCCTGAAACACGATGCCGATGTGCCGCCGCATCTCGAGCAGGGCGTCCTGGTCGAGATCGGTGACGTCGCGGCCGAACATCCGCACCTTGCCGCTGCTCGGCTTCAGCGACAGCAGCAACAGCCTGAGGAGGCTGGTCTTGCCCGACCCGGATGGCCCGGTGAGGAAATGGAACGAGCCCGGCTGGATATGAAAATTCAGGTCACGGAGGATCTCCGGCCCGTGGCCATAGCGCAAACCGACATTGGTGAATTCGATCACTCGGCCCTGGGTCTCCGAATCAGCCGGCTCTGATCATAGCAGCCGAACTCCTGATCCACTCCGATAGCCCGTAACATGGGCAAGTTTGAGGAAACTTAACCGCCCCATGGCTAGGGTCGGCCATGAGTTCACCGGACCTCCAGACGGTCGTAATCGCCTGCCCGAACTGCGGCACGCGTTACCAGGTGCCCTTCGCGACCATCGGCGCGGCGGGCCGCGAGGTGCAATGCGCGCAATGTTCAAAGCCCTGGCACGCCATGGCCGACATCCCCCCGCCTGCCGCGATCGACGAAGATATCCTGTTCCCCGGGCAGGAAACCGCGCTCGATGCCGCCTTTGAGGCCGAAGCCCGCGCGCTTGAGCCGGCCCATCCGGCCGCCTTGCCGCAATCGCTGGCAACCGATCCCGAATACGAGCGCACCCTCGCCGAGATCAAAGCGGCGATCGCGCCCAAGGCCAAGAAGGCCGAGATCAACGCTATAGATCCGGCGCTGCTGAAGAAATCCACGCAAAGCTTCAATATGCGTCAGGCTAAGCTGTCGAAGCGCCTGCCGATGGCCAGGCTGAGACGAACCGCGCGGCTGGCTGCGCTGATCGCGCTCGTCGGCCTGCTGCTTGCCGGCTTTGTGATGCGCACCGAGATCGTCCGTGCCTTCCCCTCGCTTGCCGGCCTCTACTCGGCCATCGGTCTGCCGGTCAACGTCGTTGGGCTCGAATTCGAGGCCAGCAAGACCCTCACCAGCTTCCGCGACGGCAAGCCGGTCATGCTGATCACCGCCAAGATCCGGTCGGTCGCGAGCCGCGTCGTCCCCGTACCTCCCGTCCTGGTCAGCCTGCTCGATGCGAAGGACGCCATCGTCTACGAATGGACCGTGACGCCGAAGGCACCCGAGATGGAACCCGGAGAAATCCAGGAGTTTTCTACCGAGATCAACGCGCCACCCGATGGCGCTGCGAAGGTTCGGCTGAGTTTTATCAATTCCCGCGGCACCGCCGCTTTCGCAGAGACCAAGTGATGGCCCGTATTCTGGTTGCCGAAGACGATGACAATGTGCGGGCGTTCGTGACGCGCGCCCTCGCCCATATGGGGCATGAGGTCACCGAGGCCGAAGATGGCGGCATCGCCGCCGAAATCTGCGCCGAAAAGAACGGCGCGTTCGACCTGCTGCTGTCCGACATCAAGATGCCGGTGATGGATGGCATCGCGCTGGCGCTGACCGTTGCGGCGCAGTTTCCGGCGCTGACCATCCTGCTGATGACCGGCTTTGCCGATCAGCGCGAGCGCGCCCATGGTCTCGAAGCGCTGATCTACGACATCGTGCCCAAACCCTTCTCGCTGCAGGTGCTGCTCGAAAAAGTCGACGACGCGCTGCGCGGCAAGCCGATCGAGATGCCCTCGATGAGCAA
This sequence comes from Devosia sp., assembly GCA_039918675.1. Lineage (GTDB taxonomy): Bacteria > Pseudomonadota > Alphaproteobacteria > Rhizobiales > Devosiaceae > Devosia_A. The sequence continues at coordinate 19,913 of JBDSHC010000163.1, read as the reverse complement.
GCTCGCGGGTTAGCACGTCGCGCTTAGCCCGCGAACGGCTGCATTTCGACATCAAAGCTGTCCGCGCCCTCTTCCATGAAGCGGAGGAAGGCGTGGCCTTCCTTTTCGACCTCGCGCACCGCCTTCTTCGTGAGCTTGTGATAGGGCTCGATTTCGAGCCGCGCCGCACCCTTCTTCCGGCTCACGGCCCAGCCCGCCGAGATGACGCCATCGACCAGCACGGGCGGCTTGTAATTTGCGAACACATTGACCCGCGCTGCATCGGATGCGCGCAGCATGCGCCGCCGATTGTCGTAGCCGAGATAGACATTGTCGTAGAACGGCAGGAAGCGGATCGGCGCGGGCGTTGCCGCATCTGGACGCGGGGCGTCGATCAGATCGTAGAGTACGCGCCCATCCTCACTCTCGAACGCGACGAGCTCGTCGCCCAGCGCCTTGAACTCGACATTGAGCTTGGTGAGCCGGCACCACATTTGCATGTCGTTGATGCTGGCCGGCCCATAAGCCGCGAGATAGCGGCGGACCAGATCGATCCGGCTGAACGCCGGCTTTTGTTTCCCGAGCCATGTCTCCGCTCGCACCAGCAGCGGCGGCGATCCGTTGCCCCACAGCCGGGTGGGTGGCACCTGGATCAGCGTTTCAGCCATCTGCACCAGGATTGCCAGCGCCAGCGGATCGGCATCGGGAAACTTCGGCGACAGCGCCTTGCCGACGGCGCCGATCGTCATGGGCCCCTTGTCGAGCACTTTGATCCCGGCGCGATGCACCGCCTTTTCATCCTGCCCGGCAAAGCGCTTGCGAAATCCGCTGCGCCACGTCGCCATCAGATAATTCTGCACCAGAGCGCGAAAGCCGGTGAGATCCTCCGCAGTATGGAGATGCAGCGTGCCGCGCATTGTCGTCGCCCGCGCCAGACTTTTGTCGACGATCGCGGCGGTCAACGCCTGATGCGTGAAGCCGTTGAGCCGGCTCCATAGGCCAATATAGGGATCGTTCGATTGCTGCGCCTGCAGCCCGCCGAGAAAGCGCACGGCTTCCGCGATGCTGACATCGCTGCGTCCGAGAAGCATCTGCCGCGCCAGCGTGGCACGGTTCAACTGTCGATCGCTGAGGATTTCGCGGCTCATCGGTGCGCTCCACTCTAATGTGAGTGAAGATTAGTCCCTGCCTGCTGACAAGGTGAGTCAGGAGTGTAGCTCCCGCTCCCACCCAACCACCGTCATCCCCGGGCGGAGACCCGGGGACCCAGCGACGCGACCCTCTCTAGCGGCGAGCACTGCTGGGTCGCCGGTTGAGCCCGGCCATAACGACCGGAGGCCGGAGCCTCTCAGCAGATCACAGCCAGTCGGGCACTGAGTCCAGCGCAATCAGCGCCTCGATCGACGGCCGCGGCCGGATCACATGCCACTTGGTGCCATCGACCAGCACCTCGGGCACCAGCGGCCGCGAATTGTAGGTCGATGCCATCACCGCGCCGTAGGCGCCCGCTGACATGATGGCGAGGAGGTCGCCCTCCTTCACCCCCGGCATCCGGCGCCCCAGCGCCAGATAGTCGCCCGTCTCGCACACCGGCCCCACCACATCGGCGGTGATCGGCGGCAGATTGGAGTGGTTGACCGGCTGCACCTCGTGATGCGCCTCGTAGAGCGTCGGGCGGATCAAATCGTTCATCGCCGCATCGACGATGACAAAGCTCTTCTCGCCGCTCTTCACATACTCGACCGTGGTGACGAGGATGCCCGCATTGCCCACGATCAACCGCCCCGGCTCGAGCACCAATTCAACCCCAAGTCCGGCGATATGCTTCTTGACGATCTGCGCATACTCGACCGGCAGCGGCGGGGCATCCTGGTCAGCATGGTACGGAATGCCGAGCCCGCCGCCCACGTCCACATGATGGATGTCGTGCCCTTGCCCGCGCAGATCCGTCACCAGTTCGGCCAGCAGCGCGTACGCATTGTCGAACGGCGACATGTCAGTGATCTGGCTGCCGATATGCATATCGATGCCGACCGCCTTCACGCCCGGCAGGGCGGCGATCCGCGCATAGACTTCACGTGCCTGCGCGAACGGGATGCCGAACTTGTTTTCCTTCTTGCCGGTCGAGATTTTGGCGTGACCACCGGCGCTCACATCTGGATTGATGCGCACCGAGACCGGCGCAACCTTGTCCATCGAATGAGCGATGTCGCTCAGCCGCTCGAGCTCCGGCTCGCTTTCGAGATTGAAGCACTTGATGCCGAGCTCAAGCCCACGCCGCATTTCCTTGACGGTCTTGCCGACCCCGGAGAACACGATCTTGCTGGCCGGAATGCCCGCCGCAATCGCCCGCTCCAACTCACCGCCCGACACCACATCGGCGCCCGCGCCCTCGCCGGCGATCACCTTCAGCACGGCCTGGTTCGAGTTTGCCTTCATCGCATAGGCAACCAGCTTCGGCGTACCCTCGAACGCTTCGCGCATCACCCGCACATGCCGTCGCAGCGTCGCTGCCGAATAGACATAGAACGGAGTTCCGACCTTGCCCGCCAATTCCGTGACGTTCACGTCCTCGGCAAACAGCGCGCCATCGCGATATTGGAAGTGATGCACCTAACGCTCCGTCGGATAGTTTGCGTCGATCCGCTCGGCGACCAGCGCCTGCAGCCGCCACAGATTGCGATCGTGGATGCCCAGCTCTTCGAGCTTGGAAACGGTCGAGAACACATATTCGGCCATCGAACCGCGGAACCCCACTGCCGTCGCCAGCACTTCGGCCAGCGCCTCATCGTCGAGATCGGCAATGTAGCGGCCGCTCTTGCGGTTCATCGCAAACGTCAGCGCCGTCAGCTTCCCCTCGTCGCTCACCGCTTCCACCCAGCGCCACGGGAAGGCGCTCGGCACCATACTCACCTCACGCCGGATCAGCTTGTGCAGTTCGGCTTCGAGACCTTCCTCGGGCAACGCATAGGCCATGCCGCGGCATTGCCCGCCACGATCGAGCGCCATCATCAGCCCTGGCGTCTCGGCGCTGCCGCGATAGCGATAGTCCCAGCCGAGGCAGAACCGCCGATGCCAGCCGCGCACCACCGCCTGCCGACTCGTCGTGAATGCCGTCTCCGGCCGCCAGATCAGCGAGCCATAACCGAACAGCCAGAACGGCCCCGCCGGCCGCGTCCGCAGCATCTCGGCAACGATGGCGTTGAAATCCTCGTCCGTCGCATTGCGAAAACCGGCCATCGACTGCGGCCCCGGATCGGCAACGTCACGGTGTACGAGCCGAACATGCTCAGCCGTCAGCTGCATCTGCCTTGGCGCAAGCGGCATGATCTACTCCACGCCGCCGTCGCCGTGACCGCCGCCGCCCAGCGACACCTTCGGCGCCCGCGGCTTGACCTCGATACCCGTCAGCAGCGACTTCCAACGCGCCACCTGCTTCAGCACATTTTCGGGCGCAGTGCCTCCATAGGACCGCCGCGCCCGTACCGAGCTCTCGACGCTGAGCACTTTGTGGATACGGCTATCGATCCGCTGATCGATGAACTTGAAGTCCTCGATGGTCAGGCCGTCGAGCCCAATGCCCTTCTGCTCGGCCAGCGCCACGATCTGCCCGGTGATGTGATGTGCGTCACGGAACGGGATATTCGCCTGCCGTACCAGCCAGTCGGCCACGTCTGTCGCGGTCGAATATCCCGCCGACGCGGCACTGCGCATCCGCTCGCGATTGACCGCGAGGTCCCCGACCATCCCGGTCATCGCCGCTAGCGACAGCGACAAAGCATCGAGCGCGTCGAATGCCACTTCCTTGTCTTCCTGCATGTCCTTCGAATAGGCGAGCGGCAGGCCCTTCATCACCACCATCAGCGACGTCAGCGCGCCGATGATCCGGCCGACCTTGGCCCGCACCAATTCCGCCGCATCGGGGTTGCGCTTCTGCGGCATGATCGACGAGCCGGTCGTGAACTTGTCGCTGAGCTTCACGAAGTTAAATTGCGCCGAACTCCAGATCACCAGCTCTTCGGCAAACCGCGACAGATGCATCGCGGTGATCGCGCCGGCACTCAGTGTCTCGAGGATGAAATCGCGATCGCTGACTGCATCGAGCGAGTTCGCCGTCGGCCGGTCGAAGCCAAGCGCAGTAGCTGTCATGTCGCGATCGATCGGATAAGGCGTGCCCGCCAGCGCGGCTGAGCCGAGTGGTGATTCATTGAGCCGTGCCCGCGCATCGGCGAACCGCCCCGCATCGCGTCCCAGCATTTCGACATAGGCGAGCAGATGATGGCCGAACGTCACCGGCTGCGCGCTCTGCAAATGCGTGAAGCCCGGCATGATCGTCTCGGCCTCCGCGTCGGCCCGCTCGAGCAGCGCCAGTTGCAACACCTTGATCTGCGCCAGCAGCGTATCGATCGCATCGCGCACATAGAGCCGGAAATCGGTCGCCACCTGGTCGTTGCGCGACCGCGCTGTGTGCAGCCGTCCCGCCGCATCGCCAATCAATTCCCGCAGCCGGGATTCGACGTTCATGTGGATGTCTTCTAGCGAACGCGAAAAGTTGAACTTTTGCGATTCGATCTCGGCGAGCACCGCGTTTAAACCGCTAATGATCGCGTCGCGATCCGCCTGCGTCAGAATCCCCGCTTCGGCGAGCATGGTGGCGTGCGCGATTGACCCGGCAATATCCTGCTTATAGAGCCGATGATCGAAGCCGATCGAGGCGTTGATCTCTTCCATGATGGCGTCGGGGCCGGAAGAAAACCGGCCGCCCCACATGCGATTGCTCATCGCCGAAATCCTTTGGAGTTCCGGATGCCCGAACCATTTGCCGAGACCCCGGGCAAAAGCCCGAAATTGACACCCGGCCGCGTGGTTTTCGCGGCCCTCATATGCGCGGCGCTAGCTATAGCGATTACGTTTTGGGTGAGCAATGCCGGGCTTCTCGCCGCCGCCGAATGCGCCCCGCAGGCCGTCGCGGCACAAAAGATCGATGCGGCCGCCACCGGCCATCTCGCCGCTCTCAACGGCACCGGTACCGGCCGCGGCTATTCCGCAATGAGCTTCACCGACGCCGCCGGCAAGCCCGTCACGCTCAAGCAATTCGCCGGCAAGGTGCTGCTGGTCAATTTCTGGGCCAGCTGGTGCATCCCCTGTCGTGCCGAAATGCCGGCGCTCGACGCACTTGCCGCCGCCGAGAACGACGAGAACTTTCTCGTCCTCCCGATCAATCTCGATCTGGGCGCCGGCGGCCTCGACAAGGCCAAGGCCTTCCTCGCCCAGGGCGGCTGGGCCAATCTGCCCCTCTATGCGGATTCGAGCTTCGAAGCCTTCAAGCATCTGCAAACCACTGCCGTCGCCATCGGCCTGCCATCGACGCTGTTGATCGACAAAAAGGGCTGCGAGATCGGCGTGCTCCAGGGCCCCGCCGAATGGGACTCTGCCGAGGGCCGCGCCGTCATCGAGGCGCTGAAGTCGTTATGAGCGGCACCATCCTCTGCGTCGGCGCCCTCGCCCTCGACACCATCTTTCGCCTCGATGCGCTCCCCACCGGGCCCGGCAAATTCCTGCCAACTGACGCGGTGCAGGTCGTGCAGGCCATGGCCACCGCGCAGGCCGCCACCATCGTAAAGCTCGGCGGCTCCGCCCGCCTCTGGGCTTCGATCGGCGACGATTCCACCGGCACCCGCATCCTCGCCGACCTCACCGCCGCCGGCATCGACACGTCAGCCATTCGTCGCGTCGCAGGCGCCACCTCAGGCTTCGCCAGCATCTTCGTCGACCCGGCCGGCGAGCGCACCATCGTCCCGCACTACGACCCCAAAATCCGCAGCAAGCCTGACCTCCTGCCCTCGATGGATGGTGTCGCCTTGGTCAGCGCCGATGTCCGCTGGCCCGACGCCGCCGAAATGGCGCTCACCGCCGCCCGCAAGCTCGGCATTCCCGGCGTACTCGATGTCGAACTCGCGCCGCCGGACGTGCTATCGCGCCTCGTCCCCCTCGCCACACACATCGTCGCCTCCGAACCCGGAGCCACGGCGCTAACGGGCGAAACCGACCCGCGACGGGCGCTCGCCGCTCTGTCCAAACTCCATCCCGGCTTCGTCGCTGTCACCGCTGGTGAACGCGGCGTGTTCTGGCCCGGCGGTCATCAGCCGGCCTTCCCGGTCGAGGCCGTCGACACCCTCGCCGCAGGCGACGTGTTCCACGGCACCTTCGCTTACGGCCTCGCCTCAGGCTGGGACATGCCCCGCATCATGCGCTTCGCCTCCGCCGCAGCCGCAATCAAATGCACCCGCTTCGGCGGCCGCCTCGGCGCACCGACTTTCGATGAAGTCGAGGCGCTACTGGCTAATTCAGCTGTTTGATCACACGGCATGGGTTGCCCGCCGCGAACACGTCGGGCGGGATCGACTTCGTCACGACACTGCCAGCGCCAACGGTCGAACGCGCGCCGATGGTGACGCCGGGCAGGATGATCACATTGCCGCCGAGCCACACTCCATCTTCGATGGTGATCGCTGCGCCAGTCGTAACACTGCGCGGCTCACCCTCCGCATTCGTGATGTGCCGCTCCGACGACCGCACCGGATGCCCCACCGGATAGAAGGCGCAATTCGGCCCGATCTGCACGTCATGGCCAATGCGGATGGGATAGGTATCGAGCAGCGTGCAGTTCATATTGATGAAGCTGCGATCGCCGATCTCGACGTTGAAGCCCACATCGACGCTGACCGGACTCTGTACGACCACGCCTTCGCCCACTTTGCCGAACAACTCGCCTAGCATGGCGGTGCGGCGCTCGAACTCACCAATTGCAACGGCGTTATAGTCCTTGGCCCTGTTCTGGCCCTTGAACACGGCGTCGAGAAAATCCCAATCGATCATCTCGAACGATTGCCCGGCGCGCACGCGCTCGAGCCAGTTCTGCTTGTCCGCCATCGTCACCCCCGCTGTTTCCGGCAGCTGAAGCCTTCAGCGCGGCCCCGTCAAGCTCAGGCGTCGTCCCCGCCGCCATGCTCGCGCACCGCATGCGCCGGCTCGACATTGACCTCGGCCAATGGCGCCGCGGCATCCGTCACCTCGGCCGTACCTGACGGACCGGTGATCGTTGCCGGCTCGCCATGCGGACGCCCGAAATCCGCTGCCGCCGTTTCCTGTCCGGCGGTGATGATCGAGCGGCGGATCTTGCGGGTCCGCGTGAACAGCGCCTCCATCCCCGGCCCGTCGCCCGTCTCGACCATCTCGCGCAGCCTGCCCAGATCGCCGAGGAACCGGCCCAGCATTTCGAGCACGGCTTCGCGATTGGTGAGGAACACGTCGCGCCACATCACCGGATCGCTCGCCGCGATACGCGTGAAATCGCGGAAGCCGGAGGCCGAGAATTTGATCACTTCGCTCTGCGTCGCCGCCGCGAGATTATCGACGGTCCCCACGATGTTGTAGGCAACCAGATGCGGGATATGGCTGGTGATCGCCAGCACCATGTCATGATGCGCAACGTCCATCGTCTCGACATTCGACCCCATTGCCGCCCAGAACGCCGTCAGCTTTGCGACCGCTTCCTTGTCCACGTCGGCGCCCGGCGTGAGCACGCACCAGCGATTGGTGAAGAGTTCAGGAAAGCCCGATGCCGGTCCCGAATGTTCGGTGCCCGCCAGTGGATGCCCCGGGATCAAATGCACGCCCTTGGGAGTATGCGCCGCCATCTGCTTCGCCACATGCCCTTTGACCGACCCGACATCGGAAAGGATCGCGCCGGCCTCAAGATAGGGTCCGATCTGCTGCATGAGCGGCGCATAAGCCGCAACCGGAATGCAGAGGATCACAAGGTCCGCACCTTTTACCGCTGCGACTGGATCGAGCGAATAGAAATCGCCAAGCCCCAGCGCCCGCGCCTCGTCGAGTGTCTCCTGCTTGCGCGTCGAAATCGCGATGGTCTTGGCCAGTCCCTTGAGCCGCGTCGCCCGCGCGATAGACGAACCGATGAGGCCGATGCCGATGAGCGCCAGTTTCTCGAACATATTTCTAGTCCTTCGCCCCCGGCGCTCCGAACGCCTTCAAAATCTCGACCACCGCCCGCATATGCTCTTCGAGCCCGATGGAAATGCGCAGGCCCTGCGGGATGCCATAACCATGCACCTCGCGCACCAGCAATCCCTTGTCGCGCAGTGCCGCAAAGGCACCCTTCGACGCTTCGACATCGGCAAACAGCGCGAGGATGAAATTGCCCTGGCTCGGCGGCACCTGGATGGCATTGCCACTCAGCGCCGCAGTCAGCCAGCCGCGCCACTTGGCATTGTGCGCGCGCAGCTTCGCCGTGAACTCCACATCGCGCGCTGCGGCCGCCGCAGCAGCCTGCCCGCTGAGCGACACGTTGAACGGCCCCCGGATGCGGTTGATCGCGTCGATCACGTGTGCCGGACCATACATCCAGCCCACCCGCTCGGCCGCAATCCCCATCTTCGAGAACGTTCGCACCATCACGACATTGTCAGCCCGATCGACCAGATCGATGCCGACCGAGAAGTCCTCCGCCGTCACATATTCCGCATAGGCATTGTCGATCACCAGCAAGATGTCGCGGCGCAGCCCCGCATGCAGTCGCTCGACTGCCGGCGTCGAAAGATACGTCCCCGTCGGGTTGTTCGGATTGGCGAGAAACAACATTTTAGTCTGCGGCGTCACGGCCTTCAGCAGCGCGTCGACATCGGCCGTGAAGCCCTTTTCGGGTACCATGATGATCTCGGCCGACGCGCCGCGCGTGATGATCGGATAGACGTTGAAGCCGTACTGGCTCATTACCGCCTCGTCGCCCACGCCCAGATAGACCTGCGCCAGCAAATGCAGCAGATCGTCCGACCCAAAACCGCAGACGAGCCGCGCCGGATCGAGCCCATGCACCTCGCCAAGCGCCTCGCGCAGCACCCGCGACGAGCCCTCGGGATAGATCTCCAGCGACGTTGCTACGCTCTGAAACGCCGCGACCGCCTTGGGGCTCGCACCCAGCGGCGATTCATTGGCGCTGAGCTTGATCAGCTTCACACCCGCGGGCGTGTCCGAGCGGCCCGGAACATAGGGCGCGATATTCAGAATGCCGGGCTGGGGAATCGGGCGGTCGGACATGATACTCGGGCGGGGTCAAAAATCGCCGGGACCATAGAGAAACGCCCTCGCGAAGGCAAAGCCTTAGCGCTCATTGGCCTCCATCGCCGTCTGCGCGGAAAGCGAGGGCACCCGCACATAGCGCTCGAGCCGCCGCCGCCGCGGCACGGCGGGGAATGCCTCTTTCTTCGCCGAAACCATGATCACCCCGCCGAACGGCGGCCCGAACAGCCGCCCGAAGCGCTCAAAGAACCGCGCCAGCTTCAACACGAACCGATGGTTCGATGGCGGCAGATAGAGCGCTTCCCGCCAGCTTTCGGGAACGAAGGAATGGTCGCGCAGCAGCCGCTCCACCTGCCGCCGGCTGAACGGATTGCCGTCGCCGAACGGCGTGTTGTCGAACGCCGCCCATGTGCCGCGCCGCCGCGGCACGACGACGATCAGCCGCGCATTGGGCGCCGCCACCCGCCAGAGCTCGCGCATCAGTTCCTCGGCGTCGGCGACATGCTCGAGCGCATGCACCGCAATGATGATGTCGACCGCCGAATCGGTCAGCGGCATTTCGAGCAGATCGCAGAGCACGGTGTGCGACGGGCCCTCGCGCGGCCACGCCGATGCGCCCTGCCGCGCCGGCATGAAGGCCAGCACCCGCTCGCCCTTGTCGATGGCGAACCGCAGATAGGGTGTTGCGAAGCCGAGACCCAGTACGCGGCGCTTATCGATGCTACCCGCCATCCGCACCACTTCCTCGCGCACCAGCGCACGGGCGATCTTCCCCAGCGGGGATTTGTAGAAGTCGATCAGGCGCTTGACGTCAGGGGTCATGGCATTGCCAGTGTGTTGCGACTAAAACTGTACGGCATCGTTTTCCCGGAGCAAGACAAACGTGGCGGTCCTCGTCGATATCTTCATGTGCCGCAGCGATAACTATGGCTATCTGGTTCACGACATCGAAACGCGCAAGACCGCGGCGATCGATGCACCCGACGCCGGGGCGATCAAATCAGCCCTCAACAATCGCGGCTGGACCCTCACCGACATCTTCATCACCCACCACCACCGCGACCATGTCGAAGGTCTGCCGGTGCTGAAATCGGATTTCGACGTCACCGTCACCGGCCCGCGCGCCGAAGCCGAAAAGATCCTCGGCCTCGATGTCACGGTGGGTCCCAACGACACGGTCACGCTCGGCGCGACCGCCTTCATCGTTATCCCCACGCCGGGCCATACATTGGGGCAGATCGCCCTCTACAATCCCGTCGACGGCCACGTCTTTACCGCCGACGCCCTGTTCTCGATGGGCTGCGGCCGGATGCTCGAAGGCAAGCCCGGTCCGATGTGGGAGGGCCTCAAGGCGCTGCGCGACTTGCCTGACCATACCCTGATGTTCTGCGGCCACGAATACTCCGCCGACAATGCCCGCTTCGCTCAAAGTGTCGATCCGCGCAACGCCGCGCTCAACATCCGCGCCGCCGAGGTCAAGCGCATGCGCGGCGAAGGCAAGTTCACCGTGCCCGTCAGCATGGGCATGGAGAAGGCGACCAACCCCTTCCTCCGCGCCGACAAGCCAGAGCTCGCAAAGGCCATGGGCCTCGATCCCGCCGTCGATCCCTCCGTTGTGTTCGCAGCGCTTCGTACTGCGAAGGACAAATTTGTCTGAGCCCGCCAACACACTGATCTTCAAGCCCGTCACCAAGGCGGGCTGGACACATTTCGAAGCGCTGTTCGAGAGCCCCGGCGCGCCAAAATACTGCTGGTGCATGGCGTGGCGCGCGACGCCCGCAGAGAACAAATCCCACCCGCGCGGCAGCGACCGGAAGCCCCTGCTCAAAGCCCGCATCGACCAAGGCACCACCATCGGTCTGGTCGGCTTCCTCGACGGCGACCCGGTGGCCTGGGTCTCGATCGCCCCGCGCGAAACCTATCGCCGCGACATCGGCGGACCCGATGCGGATGACGGCGCGCACATCTGGTCGCTCGCCTGCATGTACCTCCACCGCAAGCTGCGCGGGCAAGGCCACGGCATGGAGCTGATCGAGGCCGCCAAAGCCTACGCCAAAAAACGCGGCGGCACGGTTCTCGAAGCCTATCCCGTCGCCCCCGACTCCCCGAGCTACCGCTTCATGGGCTTCGTCCCCGCCTTCAAGCGCCTTGGCTTCGAGGAAGTCGCCAAGGCAGGCACCCGCCGCCACGTGATGCGGCTGGACCTTTAGGCTTGGCTCTGTCCTTCGCGCGCCAAGAGGCGCACGGCGGCCAACCGCGATTAACCCTCCGACTCACTTCCGCCCCAAAAGATTAACAAAAGGTTGCGAACCGGCACGCCTGTTGCAACGTTGCTGGCAGAACGCGGAACACAACGTGCCATTTTGGCACAAAACGACCCGCGATGACCCAGGGACGGCGCATAGTGAGCCAGATCGAGACAAGCTACAGGATCGTGCCGACCGCGAGCGGCACCGCGTCGCGATTCTCGGCCTATCGTGGCTCACCCAAAGCCGGCTTCCTCAGCCAGCTCATCGCCGAACGCCACCACCTCTCGCTGCAGCGCACCAAGCGCCAGGCCCCCATCGCCGAAGTGCTCCGCACCTATGACGAAGGCGGCAAGCTGAAGGTCCTGCGCATGCCCCCCGGCTACCGGACGAATATCGAAGCCTGATCACTGACTCCCACCCACCCACGGTGTCATTCCCGCGAAAGCGGGAACCTCTGTTGGCGAAGTGCGAGGCTTAGGAACTCAGCGACGGGCCGGGCGCCGCCCGGCTCCACCCACCACGCCACAAGCACATCCCGTAAACGGAGATTTCCGCTTTCGCGGGAATGACCCCGTGGATGTGTCGGGCGGCCCCCGCGGTTGGCCTATCGAGCCTCCTTAGGATCGATAGGCCAGAGCAGTAGGAAAAATCGATGGCGCAGCCTTGCTACGCCATCGTTACGTCGCGGCCCGCTCCCGTGATCGAGATCGTAAAGCCCGCGACCACATCGACCACGGCCATGATCATCAGCAGGAAGAACACCGAGCTGGCGGCGAGGCCGAACAGCAGGAACTCAATCAGGAACACCACGAACAGCGCCGTCGACGCCATATGCTCGACCACCGAAGCGCGGCCCGTATTGGTCGATTTCAGCACTTCGAAGAACAGACAGACGAGCCCGACCACCAGCAGCAGATCGCCCCAGGTCAGCGCCCAAGGCGTCCCCGACACCATGGTGATCGAGAACAGCTGCTTGCTCCAGCCGGCCGGGTTCATGCCGAACAGCGTCAGCGCCAGCAGATTGTAGATCACGAACGGGATGATCAGCAGTGGCGGAATGAACGGCCCGCGCGCGCGGCGCGTCTCGGGCGGCAGGATCACTGTCTCGGTCATGTGCAACTCCCATCAAGCCGATTTCGGCGGACAATGGCAAAGTGCGGCTTCCACCGCCAGCCCCTCACTTGCGCCAGGCCGGTGCGTTCACAATATTGAGAGCCACATGAGGGAGAGCGAGCATGTCAGATCCGGCCAACACTACCGAAACCCCGCCCAGCGGCGACTGGCGCGCCCAGAAGCGCGCCGAAAAACATGCCCGCCGGCAGGCGCGCCATGAGATGACGGGCGAGACCTGGGCCGGCATCCCGATGGCCGGCGTACTCGTAATCGTTGTCGGCCTCGTCTTCCTGCTCGGCAATTTCGGGCTGCATCTGCCGCCCCGCTGGTGGGCAATCTTCATCCTCGTGCCCGCCGCCGCAGCCTTGGTCAGCGCGGTGCGCCTCCACAGCATCGATGGCCGCTTTTCGAGCCGTGTCACCGGCGCCGCCACCGCGGGCGCCTTGATGCTGGCCGTGGCGCTGATCCTCTTCCTCGACCTCAGCTGGAATCTCGGCTGGCCGGTGCTGGTGATCATTGTCGGCCTCGGCATCGTCGCCCGAGGCACCCGCAACCGCCTCTAGAGCTTCAGCGTACCGACCATATTCTCGGGCTTCACTTCGGCGTCGAATTCCTCGCCGGTGAGAAGCCCGAGTTCGATCGCGCTCTCCTTGAGGGTGGTGCCCTTCTTGTGCGCGTTCTTGGCGATCTTGGCCGCGTTGTCGTAGCCGATCTTGCGGTTGAGCGCCGTCACCAGCATCAGCGATTGATCGACCAGCTGCTTGATCCGCGCCCGGTCGGGTTCGATGCCGATGGCGCAATGATCGTTGAAGCTCTTGGCTGTATCCGCCAGCAGCCGCACCGATTGCAGGAAATTGTAGGCAATCACCGGCTTGAACACGTTCAGCTCGAAATTGCCCTGCGACGCGGCAATGCCGATCGCGGTGTCATTGCCCATCACCTGCACCGCAACCATCGTCGTCGCCTCAGACTGCGTCGGGTTCACCTTGCCCGGCATGATCGACGAGCCCGGCTCGTTCTCGGGAATGACCAACTCGCCCAAGCCGGAGCGCGGCCCCGACGCCAGCCAGCGCACGTCATTGGCGATCTTCATCAACGCCACCGCGAGCTGCTTCAGCGCCCCATGCGTGCCGACGAACGCGTCATGCCCCGCCATCACGGCATATTTGTTCGGCGCCGTCACGAAAGGCTGGCCGGTCAGCTTGGCGATCTCCGCCGCGACCGTCTCGGCATATTGCGGATGCGCATTGAGCCCCGTGCCAACCGCGGTGCCGCCCAGCGCCAGCTCGTAGAGCTGCGGCAGCGTCGCGCGGATCGCCTTGAGCGCGAGATCGAGCTGCGCCACCCAGCCGCTCATCTCCTGGCCCAGCGTCAGCGGCGTCGCATCCTGCAGATGCGTGCGGCCGATCTTGACCAGATCCATGAACTGCTTGGATTTGCCATCCAGCGTATCGCGCAGCAGCATCACCCGATCGACGAGGTAATTCTCGATCGCCTCGACCGCCGCGATATGCATCGCCGTCGGATAGGTGTCGTTCGACGACTGGCTCATATTCACATGATCATTGGGGTGGACGGGCTTCTTCGACCCCATCGTCCCGCCGGCCATTTCGATGGCGCGGTTCGAGATCACCTCGTTGACATTCATGTTCGATTGCGTGCCCGAACCGGTCTGCCAGACGACCAGCGGGAAATGATCCTTGAGCTTGCCCGAGATCACCTCGTCCGCCGCTTTGACGATCAGATCGCGCGTCGCCTCATCCATCAGCCCGAGCTTGAAGTTCGCCAGCGCCGCCGCCTTCTTCAAGATCCCGAAAGCGCGGATGATCTCGACCGGCATCTTCTCGCCGCCAATGTCGAAATTGGCCAGCGAGCGCGCCGTCTGCGCCCCATAATACTTGTCGGACGGCACGTTGATGGTGCCCATCGAGTCGGATTCGACGCGGATCGAAGTCAAAACATTACCCCCAAAGCAAACGGCCAGCCCTTTTGGGACTGGCCGTGAAATTGTTCAAGTCGAGCGAGGCGATTACGCCTTCTTGGGCTCGAGAATCTGGCGGCCACGATACATGCCGGTCTTGAGATCGACATGGTGCGGACGGCGCAGCTCGCCCGAATCCTTGTCCTCGACATAGGCCGGGGCAGTGAGCGCATCGGCGGAGCGGCGGAATCCGCGCTTCATCGGCGAGGTTTTGCGTTTTGGAACGGCCATTGTGGTCTCCGAAATTCGTTACAATCGCCAGCGAACCAGCGGCGACAGATCAGGCTCTGCCGGGAAAGTTGGCGGCTCTATAGAGAAGAAATGGGCTTATGGCTAGGGGGAAATGCCGATCCTGCCGCCCTCCACCGGCTGTCATCCCCGCGCACGCACCGCCCCCTCATCCGTCATCCCCGGGCTTGGCCCGGGGACCCAACCGGGCATGCGACAGGGTGGCCGGGTCAAGCCCGGCCACGACGGCGGATGGAGTGGCGCCACTTCCCGACATCCTGTAACTCCCGCCCATGGCCGAATTTGTTCAACTTCTCACCCAAAACGCCGCCGATATCGAGCGCGCGCTCGAAACCCTGCTCAACGCCACCCCGCTCAGCGGCCCCGGCGACGTCCCGGCACGCCTCGTCGCCGCCATGCGTCATGGCAGCCTCAGTGGTGGCAAGCGCCTCCGCCCCTTCCTGCTGCGTGAAACTGCCGCGATCTTTGGCATCGCCCCAGAACTGAGCCTCCCCGCCGCCACCGCAATCGAGCTGATCCACTGCTATTCGCTGATTCATGACGATCTGCCGGCCATGGACGACGACGATCTCCGCCGCGGCCGGCCCACTGTTCACAAAGCCTATGACGACGCGACCGCCATCCTCGCCGGCGATGCCCTGCTCACCCTGGCGTTCGGTCATCTCGCCGACCGTGGTGCGGCCGACCCCGCCATCGCCAACCGCCTCGTCGTCGAACTCGCCGCCGGCTCCGGCACCGGCGGCATGGTCGGCGGCCAGATGGCCGACATAGAGGGTGAGACCACCCGCCTCGACGAAACCGCCATCGCCCGCATGCAGGCGATGAAGACCGGCGCCCTCATCCGCGCCTCCATCCGCATGGGCGCGATCCTCGGCGGCGCCGATAACGACGCGCTTGGCCATCTCACCGCCTACGCCGAAGCCGCCGGCCGCGCCTTCCAGCTCGCCGACGATCTGCTCGATGTCACCGCCTCCCCTGCCGCTCTCGGCAAGGCCACCGGCAAGGATGCCGGCGCCGGCAAGCAGACCCTCGTCGCCCGCCTCGGCCCCGAAGCCGCGCGCCGCCATCTCGGCGACATCGTCCACAACGCCATCACCGCGCTCACCCCTTTCGGCCCCGAAGCCGATGTGCTGCGCGAAACCGCCCGCTATTTCGCGACCCGGGAAAACTAAAATGACACTACAATCTGTCCAGGCCGATCTCGCGCAGCGCGCCCCCGATCTCACTGTCATCGTCACCGAGAACTCCACCGCCACAGTGCAGCTCGCCGCCGACGTCCATGGCGTCGCTCCCGGCCAGATCGCCAAGACGCTCGCCATCCGCGTCGGCGATGAGGAATTCCTGCTGGTGACGCGCGGCGATGCACGCCTCTCGAACCAGAAGGCGAAGTCCGCCTTTGGGGGCCGCCCGCGCATGCTGGGTCCCGAAGATGTATTGCGGCTGACCAGCCATCAAGTGGGTGGCGTCTGCCCGTTCGGCCTCCCCGCACCGCTCAAGATCTACTGCGACATCTCGCTCAAGATCTACGATGAAGTAATCCCCGCCGGCGGCTCAACCCACGCCTCGGTCCGCCTTAGCGTGGCGCGCCTCGCCGACCTCTGCGGCGGCAAATGGGCCGACGCCTGCGGCGGCAAATGGGCCGACGCCTGCGATATCCCCGAAGCCTAAATCGTCCCCGCGAGCTTTGCCTTCACATCGCTCACGATGGCGGCCAATTGCGCGTCGCGCTGCTTCCTGACGAACGGGCCGAACTGTAACGGATATTTCGACTTGATCCCCACGGTCACATCCGACCCCGACGCCGTGGGCGTCACATCGATCGGATAGAAATTGCCATAGCTTTTCATCCCCATGCCGTCATGGAGGATTACCCGGCGCTTGGTCGCATCGGCCCGTCCGAGCTTGTACTTCGCAGCGCTCACCGGCAGTCCCTCGACCACCTTGAACACTTCGTCGGCCGGCATCGGCACAGAGAAACTCTGCTTGTCCGGCCCGAAATCCGCATCGATCGGCGGCACAGGACGGATGGCAACATAACCATAGATCGCACCCAGCACGATCAGCGCAACAACCAGACCCGTCAGCATTCTCGAACCCCGCTATTCGGCCGCGACGCGGCCTTCGCCAAACCGACGTTCTATATAATCTGCGACCATCACCTTGAACTGCTCGGCAACGTCATTGCCGCGCAAGGTCGTCACTTTCTTGCCCTCGACGAACACCGGCGCCGCTGGCGTCTCGCCCGTACCCGGCAGCGAAATGCCGATATCGGCGTGCTTTGATTCCCCCGGCCCGTTGACGATGCAGCCCATCACAGCAACCGTCAGCGCCTCGACGCCCGGATAGCGTTCCTTCCACTCGGGCATCGAGTTGGTGAGGTTGTCCTGGATTTCCTTGGCAAGCACCTGGAACGTCTGCGACGTCGTGCGCCCGCATCCGGGGCACGCCGCAACGATCGGCAGGAACTGCCGGAAGCCCATCGTCTGCAGCAGCTCCTGCGCCACCCGCACTTCCTGCGTGCGGTCGCCATTGGGTTCGGGCGTCAGCGATACGCGGATCGTGTCGCCAATCCCCTGCTGCAGCAGAATGCCCATCGCCGCCGACGAGGCGACGATGCCCTTCGAACCCATGCCCGCCTCGGTCAGCCCAAGATGCAGCGCATAGTCGCAGCGCGCCGCGAGCTCCTGGTAGACCGCGATCAAATTTTGCACGTCCGACACTTTGGTCGAGAGGATGATCCGGTCGCGGCCGAGGCCGATCTCCTCGGCCCGCTGCGCCGACAGCAATGCCGACTGAATGATCGCCTCGCGCTGCACCGCCGCCGCCGACATTGGCGTCGCCGACACCGCATTCTCATCCATCAGCTTCGTCAGCAGCTCTTCGTCGAGCGAGCCCCAATTGACGCCGATGCGCACCGGCTTGCCATAGCGCAGCGCCAGCTCGATCAGCGTCGAGAACTGCGTGTCGCGTTTCGCCTTGAAGCCGACATTGCCCGGATTGATCCGGTACTTCGCCAGCGCTTCCGCCGCCGCCGGATGGTCGGTCAGCAGCTTGTGGCCGATATAGTGGAAGTCGCCGATCAGCGGCACATTGATGCCACGCGCCGCCAGCTTGTCCCGAATATGCGGCACCGCCGCCACGCTCTCGTCGCGGTCCACCGTGATGCGCACCAGTTCCGACCCGGCGCGCCACAGTTGGCCCACCTGCTTCACCGTCGCATCGATATCGGCGGTGTCGGTGTTGGTCATCGACTGCACGACCACCGGCATCCCGCCACCAACGACAACGCCGCCGACATTGACCCCGATCGTATGCTTGCGCGCTGAAATGCTCATGATGCCCGTCAGATAAGCCTCCGTAGGGCGTAAGGCAATGTCAGCTCTGTGACACCCAGCATTTGGCCGAACGAGCCTTCTCGGGCTCGCTCGGTCCAGAGCGCAAAAAGCAGGTCACGGTCCCGGCACCCAATCGGCGATCTTGCCGGTCAATTTGTACCCAATCAGCCCGGCCCATTCCCGCAGCGCAATATTAGTCACCGCGATATTTTCGGTCGACTGGTCCGGCTTGATCCGCCAGCCCTCCACGCCGCTCGCGAGATAATCCGCCGGCCATGGCGTCACCGGAAATTCCGCCATTCGGAACAACCCAACCGAGCGCGGCATATGAAACGCCGACGTCACCAGCAACCAGTTCTGCCCGCTCATATCGCCGGCCAGCGCCTTGGCGAATTGCGCGTTCTCTTCCGTGTTGCGCGATTTGTCGTCGAGCACCAGCCGGTCCGCCGCAATGCCGAACGCCGTGAAGAACCGCTGCGCCGCATAGGCCTCGGGCTCCTGCTCCATCGCCAGCGCCGCCGGTCCGGCCGCGATGACGATCTTCGCCTCCGGATGCGCCAGTGCCAGCCGCAGCGTCTCGACGAAGCGGTCGCCCGAGCGATTGAGCTCCCAGCCATGGCGAACCGAATTCACCTCGCTGTCCATCGCCCCACCCAAGACCACGATGCCGTCGATCCGCGCGGGTTCCGCCGGCCGGACAAACCTGTCTTCGAGCGGCGTGATGATCGCATAGCCGAAGGTCGTGAAGCACCCGACGAACAGCAGCAGCGCACCCAGCGCCATCACGAACCGGCTCCAGCCCCGGCCCTTGCGGAAGCTCAGCAGCAGGCCGAGTACCAGCAGCAGCATGATCAGCGACAATGGCTGCGCCAGCAGCCAGAAAATCCGGGTCAGATAGGGAAACATGACGCTCCGATAATTCTTGCGCGCCCCGCGCTATGGGCGCCAAACTCATCGACATTAGAGGCGGAAATGAGCGGCGGCACCATGACCTTCCAGGCCTATCTCGACAACATCGAAAAGCAGACCGGCATCGGCCCCGACGCGTTCATCAAACTCGCCAAGGCCAAGGGCCTCACGGCGCCCGGCACCAAAGCCACCCAGATCACCGACTGGCTGAAGGCCGACTACAAATTGGGCCACGGCCACGCCATGGCCATCGTCAAGCTGCTCAAGGACAAAGCCGGGCTGAAATAGCCCCGACTATCCCAAGATCGCCGCCCAATCCTTCCCCGCAATGGCCACCGGCTCCGCATCGATCAGCCGCAGCGAGACGACCATCGCCGCCGTTCCCGCCTTGTATTTGAGGAAATGCGGCGTGATCAGATGCGCCTCATAGGCCGCACGGTCGGCATAGATTTCGAGGATGCGGATCTGGTGCGGCGCATCCTTCATCGCCACCGCGTTGAGCAGCAACACGCCCGGCTCCTTGGCGACCGAAGCCGCGATCTCCTCGGCCAGCAGCGCGCGATAGGCGGCCAGCTGCGCCGGATCGATCTCGAGCTCCGCCAGCCTGACGATACGCTCGCTCATCTCTTGCCTCGCCATTCTTGAACCCAGGCCCCTCGCATCCCATCTTAGCACCAGCTGGTGACAGGGAGACATTCATGGGCCGTTTGCTGCAATTTCGCGCCGAGTTGACGATCCTCTGGCGTGCCTTCATGGCGCCCGAGACCCCAGTCTGGCTCAAGGGCCTGATGCTGCTGGTCCCCGCCTACCTCATCAGCCCGATCGACTTCATCCCCGATTTCATCCCCATCCTCGGCTGGGTCGACGACATCGTCGTGATCCCGTTGATGGTCAGCTGGATCGTCACCATGCTGCCCCGCCGCGCCGAAGCCCGCAGCACCCGCGACAATGGCAGCAATGTCATCGACGGCGATTACCGCCGGATGTAGCAGTCGGGAA
>JBDSHC010000162.1:0-12802 GCA_039918675.1 Devosia sp. | reverse complement strand
TGGCGGGCTGGTCGGGCTCGATCGACATCGAGGGCTGGCACGATCCGGTCTATCGCGACGCGCTCGAAATGACCGGCCAGATCCATGCCCTCAATCATCTCAAACATAGCAGGGGCGGTGAGTTCGTAAATCTGACTGCCAACTACGAGGGCGGAGACCCATCGTTGAAGCGGGCCAGCTGAATGGTGCTGGCCCATAAGGGCCGGCACGCAACACGTGCAAATGCACGAAGGGAGGACGTGACTATGTCTAGAACTATCCTGAAGACGATTGCTGCGGCGGCCCTGGCTGCTGTTGCGGTTTCGACCGTGACAAGTGCGGCCAATGCCGAAGCGCTACGCGACAAATGGTGCAGCGATGTGACGATCCGCTTCTTTGCGGGCGGCGCGGAAGGCGATGCGTTCGCGTCGATCGTCTACAATGGCGCCGTGCAGGCGGCGCACGATCTGGGCGCCAAGGTGGACTACGTGTTCTCCGGCTGGAGCTCGGAGAAGATGATCCAGCAACTGCGTGAAGCCATCGGCGCCAAGCCGAATGGCATCGCTATGATGGGTCATCCGGGCAATGCGGCGATCATGCCGCTGGCCGAGGAAGCGTCCAACGCCGGCATCAAGATGATGTACCAGAACGTGCCCGTGAACGACGTCGTCGCCAAGTTCGGCGGTGGCTATGTCGGTGCCCAGCAGAAGCCGCAGGGCACGGCGCTTGGCGAAGAAGCGATCCGTCGCTTCGGCCTGAAATCGGGCGACGTCGCCATCGTCATGAGCGACTGGTCGCAGATCGAACGCGCTGAACGCGAACTCGGCACGCTCGAGGCGTTCGAAGCTGCCGGTCTCAAGGTCGTGAAGCTGCAGAGCCCCGAAGGCCTCGGCACCGATCCGAACGTCGGCATCCCCGTCATCACGGCGGCGATTGCAGCCAATCCGGGCGTGAAGCTGATCGCCTATCCGGGCGGCCAGCCGCTGGGCAACGCCTCGACCTATATGCAGGCCGCCGGTAAGAAGCCGGGCGAGATCATCAATATCGGCTTCGATACCAGCCCGCAGATCGTCGATGCCTTCAAGAATGGTTGGGTCCAACTGACATCTGACCAGCAGCCCTTCCTGCAGGGCTATGTGCCCGTCCTCTCGCTGTGCCAGCAGGTCGTCTATGGCCTCGGGCCGGCGAATGTCGACACGGGTGCGGGTTTCGTGACGCCTGAGAACTACGAGGCGGTCGCAGCACTCGCCATCGAAGGGCTCCGCTAACATCACTCAAGGGCCCGGCCGCAAGGTCGGGCCTGTTGTTACTTGGCAGCGAGGGGCCATGAGCGATCGCATAATTGAACTCAAAGACATCAAGAAGTCTTACGGCCAGGTCTACGCCCTTGGCGGTGTTGATCTGCATGTCGATAAGGCGGAAGTCGTCGGCCTCGTGGGCGACAACGGCGCCGGCAAATCTACGCTGATCAAGATCCTCGCAGGGGCGGTACAGCCGACCAGCGGCGAGATTCTCGTGCGTGGTGAAGTCGTCCACGGCTGGAATGCGGGAAAGTCGCGCGATGCCGGCATTGAAACGGTGTTCCAGGATCGCGCGCTCGCCGTTCAGCAGACGATTACCTGGAACATATTCATGGGCCGCGAGATCGTCGGTCCGCTAGGCTTTCTTAAAGTTGGAAAGCAGCGTGAAGAGGCCTCGCGCCTTATGCGTGAAATCGGCTTCACATCGAAAGTCTTTGGTCCCGACTCGATCGTCGGGCAACTCTCCGGCGGTGAACGGCAGGGCGTCGCCATCGCCCGCGCCATCTATAACCAAGCCGACCTTATCATCCTCGACGAACCGACGACGGCACTATCGCTGACGGAGACGGCCAAGGTCTTCCACTTCGTCGAGCAGGCGCGATCCGCAGGCCGCTCGATCCTCTTCATCGGTCACAACATCCATCATGTCTATGACGTCTCCGATCGGTTCGTCGTCCTCGATCGGGGCCGCATGGCCGCGCAAATCACCAAAGCGGAACTTGGCTCCGCCGAGGCGCTGATCAAATTCATGGAAGAGCTCGCCCATCCCGCCGCGATGGACGCAGCTCTCCACTCTGGAGCTTCAGCATGACCGACACTCCAACCAAGGAGCCGGGCGCTTCGAAAATGCTCGACGCAAATGCGGTGCGCCGCGCCGCCGACGGCACGCATTCCGATCAATCGCGCTGGCGCAAATTCCTGATGAGCAATCGCCCGGCGCTCGGCTCGCTGCTGGTCTTCGTCCTGATGATCACCGTCTTCATCGTGGGCAACCCGACCGTCTTCACGCAATGGAGCATCTACCGCGCCGTACTCATCGGTCTCCCCGTCGTGCTCTTCGTCGTGGTTCCCCTAGTCTACGTGGTGACGGTCGGTGAAATCGACCTCTCATTCCCGGCGACCATTGGCATGTCCGGCTGGGTTTTTGCGCTGGTCGTACAGGCCGGCTACGATCCATTCCTCGGCCTCATTGCAGCTGTTGTAGCCGGTCTGTTTTTGGGCTTTTGCGTCGGTTGGCTGGTTGTCTATGCCAATTTGTCGTCGCTCATCGCGACACTCGGCATGAACTTCATGCTGCGCGGCCTCATCCAGATACGAACGGAAGGGCGGTCCATTGCGCTCGTGAACCTGCCGCAGAGCTGGGCCTACAAGATCTTCGCAGGCGAAGTTCTCGGCATTCCGCTGCAGGTGGTGTGGGTCCTGGCGTTCGTCTTCGTATGCTCCGCCATCTACAACCGGCATCGCTTCGGCGTACGGGTCCACATCGTGGGCGATAACCCAGACGCTGCACAGCAGATGGGCATCGATGTTCGAAAGGTGCGCCTGCAGACCTTCGTTTTCGTCGGTCTGGGCGCGTCGCTCGCCGGCGTCTTTGCCGTGTTCATCAACTACACGTGGTGGCCGACCTCTGGCGAAAGCTTCCTGCTACCAGGCCTCGCCTCGGTGTTCGTCGGCGGCACGGCGCCATGGGGTGGCATCGGCACTGTCATCGGCAGCGCGATAGGCGCTTTCACTGTGTCGTTCATCCAGACCGGGGTGGTCGGTGTGGGTCTCTCCGGCTTCTATGTGCAGTTCTTCTATGGTCTGATCATCATCCTGTCGCTCCTCGGCCATCGCTGGAACCAGATTCGATACCGCTAGCCGACGGCGAGCCGACAACCGATTTTGGGCGGTGGCATTTTACGCCACCGCCCTTTGCATTTGCGAGATAGTCGAGCTTACGCTCTGTCCCACCCATCACGCATGAGCCGATAGCCCTTGCGATAGACGTCGGTTTCGGCGTCAAAGATTGGCCGCCAGATCTTGGTCGCAGCGGCGAGATCGGGCAGGGCGGAGCCGAAGGACTCGATGGTCATCCATCCATTATATCCAGCCGCCTTCAGCGCCGTGAACACTGCGCCGAAATCGATGTGCCCGACGCCGGGAACGCCGCGATTGTTCTCCGAGATGTGGACGTGATTAATCTGCCCGATCGTCTGAGGGATCACCGCGGTCAGCGAGTCTTCCTCGATGTTGAAATGGAAGGTGTCGTAGAGGTAGCCGACATTGGGCGCGCCGATCTGCTTGATGAGATCGGCGGCTTGTGTTGCCGTGTTGAGGAAATAGCACTCGAAGCGGTTGAGGGGTTCAACCGAGATGTCGATTCCGGCCTTGGCCGCATAGGCACCAGCCTGCTTCAGCACGTCGACCGCATGCGCGATCTCATCCGCCTGCGGCCCCTTGCCAGTAAACTGGCCGAGCGGCTGGTGGAACGGGCCGGCGAACATCTTGCCGCCAAGTGCTTCAGTGCAATCGGTCAGCCATCTGAGATGGCCTAGCGCGCCCTCCCGCTCCGCCGCATCTGCCGACACGGCGCTCTTGCCGCCACCGGGCATAATGCCGACGCCATGGGCTTCGAGCCCGAGATCGGCGATGCGCTGTCCGAGCTTGCGGAAATATTCGGGGTCGCCCTCGAACATGGGGATTTCAACACCGTCATAGCCGGTCGCTTTGAGGTCTTCGATGATGGGCATATGGGCGTCGCCGACATGCGTCGCCCACAGCAGCAGATTGAACCCGAGCTTCACAGCGACACCCAGTTCCCCGATTGACCCGAGGAGATGATCGCGTCGCACACTTCGCTGGTCTCGAGCGCATCGCGGAAGGTCGGCGCCACCGGCTTGCCGGTCTTGAGCCCTTCGAGGAAGTCGGCGACCGTGTGGGTGAAGCTATGCTCATAGCCGATGATCAGCCCCGGCACCCACCATTTGCCGAGATAGGGATGATCGCCATCGGTGACGAGGATATTGGTCCAGCCGCGTAGCTGCCCTTCGACCGAATGATCGAAGAACTGCACGCGGTTGAGATCGTGCAGATCCCACGACAGCGAACCCTTCTCGCCATTGATCTCGAGCGTGTAGCCCGCCTTGTGGCCGCGCGCGTAACGAGTTGACTCAAACGTGCCGAGCGAACCATTCTTGAAGCGCGTCATCACAGCCGCGGCGTCGTCGATCCCGACCTTCTGAACCTTGCCCGTGTCGGCATGTGTGCGCTCTTTGACGAAAGTCTCGGTCATCGCCGACAGCGAGCCGATTGAACCGTTGATCCATATCGCGCTGTCGATGCAATGCGCCAGCAGATCGCCCGTCACGCCTGACCCAGCGGCATCGACGTCGAGACGCCAGGTGCCGGCACCGCCCTGCGGCACATCGGGACTGATCGTCCAATCCTGCAGAAACTTCGCACGATAGTGGAAGATACGGCCGAGCTTGCCGCTCTCGACGAGTTGCTTGATCAGCGACACAGCCGGAACGCGGCGATAATTGTACCAGACGAGATTGGGTACGCCGGCCGCTTCTACCGCCTCGACCATCGGCATGCCCTCGGCAGCCGTACGCGCGATGGGTTTTTCACACAGCACCATCTTGCCGGCATTGGCGGCGGCAATGGCGATCTCGGCGTGGAGGTCATTGGGCACGCAGATATCGATCGCGTCGATGTCTTTGCGCTCGATCATCGACCGCCAGTCCGGCTCCTGGCTTTCATAGCCCCACTGCTCAGCGAAGTGACGGAGCTTCGAAACATTGCGTGCTGCGGCCGCCTTCAGAACTGGCCGATAGCCGGTGTCGAAGAAATGCGAAACGGACGACCATGCGTTCGAATGGGCGCGAGCCATGAAGCCGTAGCCGACCATGCCGATATTGAGTTGTTTGGCCATTTCTTCGGCTCTCCTTACTCGACCCAGCCATGCGAGGCGCGTACACGCACCATCGCTCCAAGAATCTTGTTCCAGGTTTCCTGGCGTTCCATCACCTCATTGGGGAACATGCAGCCATCCCAGCAGATGTGCCGCATGGTCTTGGTGAGTTCGCCCTTCTCGTCGCGCAGCCAATAGCCGGCGTGCTTGACGACATCCAGCCGGCCATTGGGGTCGTCGATCTGGCAATGGCGGCCAGTCTTTTCATGGCTTCCCGATCCAAAGGTCGTGCCGTCATTCTGCGCAACGTGGAAATCGAGCGTCCACGGGCGCAGCGCGTCGGCAACCTTATTGTATGCAGCATCGAGCGCGGCCTTGTCAGCCCAATCGAAATCGGCGGGGAGGATGCGGTCCTTCTCGGCATTGGCGCCAAGGACAAACAGCATCGAATGCGCCATATCGGCCTGGTAACCAACGACACCGGGCATGCCGACCATTTCGAGCAGTTTCACATTCTCGCTCCACGAATGCATGCCGCCCCAGCAGATCTCGCCCTCGGCAACGAGGTATTCATTGTAGTCCTGCGCGATCTTTCCCGCCTCTCGGAACGTCTCGGCGATCAGCTTGGTGCCGCCGACCGGGTCTTTGTCCCAGGCCTCGACGCCCACTGAAGAATCGATCCGGACGCCACCGGTCGGGCGGATGCCGAGTTCACGCATTTGCTGCCCGATGGCGCATGCCTTCTTGACCTGCGCCAGAAACTTCTTGCGGTCGTCGCCTGCATCCATGGCCGAGCCGCCGCCGGCGCTGCCCCAGACCGGCGCAACGAAGGAGCCGACCTTGAGACCGAAGCTCGCAATGTGATCGCTGACCCGCTTGATGTCGTCTTTGGAGCTGTCGATCGAGATATGCGGATCGGCGAGCCACAAATCGACACCATCGAACTTCTGGCCTTCATAGCGCGCATTGGCGGTGAGCTTGAGCAGCGTATCCAGTGGAATGATCGGCTCACCGTCGGACGAGCCCTTGCCAACGACGCCGGGCCAGGTGGCGTTGTGTAATTTGGGATAATTGTTGTCGGCCATGATGCCCTCCCAGGGTTTAGTGTTCCTCTGGCCGTCAGGCGGCCTTGTTTGCGAGGTTGTTTCCAGTCGCCGCGTCGAACATCATCACCTTGTCCGAACGCCAGCCGAAGCGCACTGCGTCTTCGACGGCGACGTTGACGCGCGCCGGAACCGTGGCGCGAACGAGCGCGCTGCCGACGCGCAGAGTGACGACCTTTTCGATGCCGTGGTTCTCGACGTCGTGGATGCGCGCTTCGACCGGAGCGCCCGATTCCACGGTGACATTTTCAGGGCGGATGCCGAACGTATAGGCGCCGTCAGCGGCGGTCTGGCTGCTAACCGGCAACTCGAAGGTCTGCGGCGTCACGACCGCGCGGCCGTTGCTCAATTGCCCCGGCAGCAGATTGATCGCCGGCGAGCCGACAAAGCTCGCGACAAACGTGTTGCGTGGGTTCGCATAGACTTCGTGCGGCGTGCCGACCTGAACGATACGGCCCTGGTTGAGCACCGCGATGCGATCGCCCATGGTCATGGCTTCGACCTGGTCGTGCGTCACGAAGACAAAGGTGCCGCCGAGCCGCATCTGCAAATCCTTGAGCTCCGAGCGGAGTGCTTCGCGCAGCTTGGCGTCGAGCGCCGACAGCGGCTCGTCCATCAGGAAGGCTTGGGGTTCGCGCACGATAGCGCGGCCGATCGAGACGCGCTGCATCTCGCCGCCCGAGAGCCGGTCGGTCTTGCGCTCGAGCAGATGACCGATGCGCAGGGTCGTAGATGCGTAGTCGATGCGCTTGTCGATATCGGCCTGCGACATGCGCCGCACCGCCGATCGCAGCGGGAAGCTCAGATTGTCGCGCACTGTGAGGCGGGGATAGAGCGAATATTGCTGCAGCACGAGCGCCACGTCGCGCTCGGCCGGGCCCCATTCATTGACGTTGTTGTCGCCGATATGAATGGTCCCGGTAGTCGGCTTTTCGAGCCCGGCGATCATGCGCAGTGTCGTCGTCTTACCGGCGCCGGTCGGCCCGAGCAGAACGAAGAACTCGCCATCGGCGACATCGAGATCGAGGTTCTCGACTGCGACATGCTCGCCGAATTTCTTGGAGATGTTTTCGAGACGGATACGGGCCATGTTACTCGCCTAGGCGGATGTCGAGCGAGGCGCCCGAGCGATTGTCGAAGAAATGCGCAGCCGACGGATCGATGCGCGCCCAGACGCGGTCGCCGACCTTGCGGACATAGCCGGCCGAGGTACGGGCCCGCAGCGTCTTCTCGCCGCCGAGCTTGAGATCGACGATATCGAACCCGCCGAACGGCTGAATGATGTGGGCTTCGACGGGCCGGTAGCCCGGCTTGTCCTCATTGCTGACGATGACGCCCTCGGGACGAATACCGATCGACAGATCGTCGCCGGCCTTCTTGCTCTGCAGCATGCCGAGCAATTCCGTCGGCAGTTCGAACTGAGCGCTGTCGAGTGCCACCTGCGCCTTGCCATCGGCCTCGGAGACCTTGGTGGCCGCGATGTTCATGATGGGCGACCCGATGAACTGGGCGACGAACAGATTTGCCGGATGGAGATAGACTTCGCTCGGCGTGCCGATCTGCTGCAGGATGCCTTCGTTCATGACCACGATGCGGTCGGCCAGAGACATGGCCTCGACCTGATCGTGCGTCACATAGATCGAGGTCGACCCATTCTCGAGGTGGAGCCGCTTCAGCTCGACGCGCATCGCTTCGCGAAGCTTGGCGTCGAGCGAACCGATCGGCTCGTCGAGCAGCAGTGCCTTGGGGCGCCGAACGAGCGCGCGCCCGATGGCCACGCGTTGCATGTCGCCGCCCGATAGAGCGGAGGGGCGATACTTCAGCAGATGTGGGATGCCCAGCGACTTGGCGACCGAGCGAACGGTGGCATCGACTTCGGTGCGCGATGTGCCCACCGCACGTAGCGGGAACGCCAGGTTCTCATAGACCGTGAAATGCGGGTAGAGCGCATAGTTCTGAAACACGAAGGCGATGTCGCGTTCCGATGCGTGGACGTTCTGCACCGGCTTTCCGTCGATCAGAATGTCGCCGGAATCGATGTCCTCGAGGCCCGCAATGGCGCGCAGCGTCGTGGTCTTGCCGCAGCCCGAAGGCCCGAGGAACACGACGAATTCCTTGTCTGCCACAGTCAGATTGACGTCACGGATGACGTGCACGGCACCGAAATGCTTGTCGATGTTGCGAAGTTCGATCTCAGCCATGACCGTGGCCCTCCCGTACGGTCTCGCTCAGCGAGACGGGGCCCGTGTCGTCCTCGTCGATCTTTGCGAGAGGCGGCGGAATGTGAACCGAGACGTTGAAGCCGATGAGGCCGATCAACATGATCAGCACGCTCCAGGCATGGAGGATTGCCACCCACGGTTGGCAAAGGCAGATGATGCCCAGGACGCTGAACGCGATCGAGGCAGGTTCCAGAAATTTCTGGTTGAAGACGCGAATGTTCATTTGCGGATAGCACCGAAGCTCATGCCGCGCAGCAGATGGTTACGCAACAAGAAGGTGAAGATGGCGACCGGCAAGAGGAAGAGCACGGTGCCGGCGGCGATAACGGTCCAGTCCTGGAGACCCGTACCGATCTGGCTGGGAATGAACGGCGGCGCGGTCTGCGCCCGGCGGTTGGAAAGGATCAGCGCGAAGGCGTACTCGTTCCACGCCGTGATGAAACAGAACACGGCGGTGGCGGCGATGCCGGTAGCGGCCTCGGGCAGGACGATCTTGAAGAACGCTTGCATGCGCGTGTAGCCGTCGACGAGCGCCGCTTCCTCGTACTCCTTGGGGATCTCGTCCATGAAGCCCTTCATCAGCCACACAGCGAACGACACGTTGAACGCCGTGTAGAGAATGATGAGGCCGATATGGGTGTCGTTGAGACCAACGGCCCGGTACATCAGGAACATCGGGATCGCAACGACGATCGGCGGCAGCATTCGTGTCGACAGAATGAAGAACAGCAGATCGGACTCGCCCTTCACCCTGAAGCGCGAGAAGCCGTAAGCGGTAACCGTCCCCAGCGACACGGCGAGCAGCGTCGAAGTGATGGCGATGATCAGCGAATTGATGAAGCGATCGGGATAGGCCGAGAACACCACGGCGCCATTGCCATCGCGCGCCAGTCTTTCACCGCCGTCGAACACCAGCTTTTCCCACCAGGGAGCGGCGTCATAGGTGACTTGGTCGACCGGCGCCGTCTGCTGGGCGCGCTTGGTGAAGAGCTTCACGAACGGCGTGATCTGGGGTTGGAACGCGATGGTCGGCGGCACGGAGGTCGCCAGCACGAGTGGTTTGAACGCCGTCGCGGTGATCCAGTAGATCGGCGACAGGAAGATCAGTGTGATCAGGATGACTGCGGCGACAGCGATGCGGTTGCCCACTCGCCCGGCGCGCGTTGAAACGACGGCCATTTCTAGCGCTCCTTCGCCTTGTTGAGGTATTTGACGTAGATGTTGGTGATGCACAGCACCATGATCAGGATGATGTAGGCCAAGGCGGAAGCGGGGCCGGTCTGCCACTGGGCAAACGCCATCTTGTAGAGCCGCGACGAGATCAATTCGGCCTGCGGCTGGCCGGTCATCACGAACGCAATGTCGAAGGTCTTGAAGGCCTCCATGGTGCGGAAGATCACCGCGATGAGCAGGATCGGCGCGACCAGCGGCAGCGTGACGCGGAAGAAGGTGTAGAACTTGCTGGCGCGGTCGATCGATGCCGCTTCGTAGAGATGCTTTGGCACCGCGCTGAGACCAGCAAGCGAGAGCAGCATCACGAAGGGCGACCACATCCAGATATCGGTG
Organism: Devosia sp.; assembly: GCA_039918675.1. Taxonomy (GTDB): domain Bacteria; phylum Pseudomonadota; class Alphaproteobacteria; order Rhizobiales; family Devosiaceae; genus Devosia_A. The sequence continues at coordinate 2,736 of JBDSHC010000162.1, read as the reverse complement.
ATCGCGACGGCGTAGAGCGCCAGTTTGGCGTCCGTCAGCCACGCGACTTTGCCGATGCCGAGGGCATAGTTCAGGATGCCCCATGAGGGGTCGTAGATCAGCTTCCAGAACAGACCCACGACGACTGGCGACAGCATCATCGGCAGCATCAGCAGGGTGGTCAGGAGGCCCTTGCCCGGGATCGGGCGATTGAGCAGCAGCGCGAGGCCGAACCCAACGACGAACTGACCTGCGACCGAGACGATCACATACCACAGCGTGGTTGCGAAAGAGCGCCAGATCACGGGATCGGCGAGAACGTCGACGTAGTTCTTGAGGCCGACGAAATGGATCGGAGCTTTGCTCGAGGCGCGGAAGTCGGTGAACGAGAAACCCAGCGAGTAGAGCAGGGGAAACACGTTGAAGATGATAAGGAACGCGACCGTCGGGATGACGAAGACGTTGCGGATGGTGATGTCGCTCCATCCACGCGTCGCAGCGCGGGATTTTGGATTGAGCGTCGTCATCATGTTGGTCAAGGCGTAGCCCCCGAGTTGAAAATGACTCCGGGGAGGCGATTGGCTCGCCTCCCCGGATCGTATCGTGGATTATTCGGCCTGATAGCCGGCGTTCTTGAGGGTATCCACCCAAGTGGCCGCAAGCTTGTCGAGGGTTTCCTGCGCCGTGCCGTTGCCGTTCACGACGTAGTCGTAGAAGCCCTGCTGAGCTTGGTCGAGCAGCGCGGCGTATTCGGGCAGCGCCCAGAAGTCACGGACCTTGAACATGGTCTCGTAGAACGCCTTGTTATAGGGCGTTGCCTTCTGGAATTCGTCCGACTTCAGGATCGCCGCGGCGGCAGTGTAGCCACCGAGCTCGGCCCAGCGCTTCTGGGTCGAATCCTTCACCAGCCAGTCGAGGAACTTCATCGCCTCTTCCTGGTTTTTGCTGTACGAAATCAGGGAGATACCCTGACCGCCAAGAGCGGCGAAATCCGCGCCGCCCGGGCCGGGCGGGTTGGCGAAGAAGCCCATATTCTTGGCCTGCGGATTGGTCGCCTCGTTGAGCAGCGAGGGGAAGAACGCGAAGAAGTTCATGCCCATCGCAACTTGGCCCTGCGCGATCGCCGTGTTCACTTCGGCGAAGAACGCATTACCCCAGCCCGGAGGGCCGAAGCTGAAGAGCTTCTTGTAGTCTTCGAGGCCCTGAACCGATTCTTTCGAGTTCAACAGACCGCTCACCTTGTAGGTGGCATAGTCGCCGAGCGAGCCGCCATAAGCGAAGATGAAGTTCTCGACGCCCATGGTGAGCGCATCGCCCGAACTCTGCGAGTAGATCGCAGCGCCGTAGCGGTTCTCGGTCGGACGGTTGAAGAACTCGGCGATATCGACGAGCTCTTTAAGTGTCTTCGGCACGGCCAAATCGTAGCCGTACTTCGCCTTGAACGCTTCCATTTCCTTCGGATCTTCGAACCAGTCCTTGCGGTAGGCCCAACCAACGGCGTCGCCTTCCAGCGGCACCGACCAGTAATGGCCCGAGCTACCCGGATATTCCGAGTAGTACTGCATCGTCGCAGGCGCCATCGTTTCGGTCAGATTGTGCGACTTCACGAAGTCGGTGAGTTCGACATAGTGACCGCCGGTCGAGGCGGCACCCAGCCACTGGCTGTCGCCGACGACGAGGTCATAGGCGGAACCCTGCGAGTTGAACTCGGTGAAGGCCTTGGTCTGGAAATCAGGCCACGGAACCGTCTCGACTTTGACGGCGACGCCGGTTTCCTTCTGATAGTCGTTCACGAGTTCCTGCAGATAGTTCGCCGGATCCCATTCGGCCCACAGGATGGTCAATTCCTGAGCCAATACGTTGGTGCTCGAGGCAAGCAGCAGGCCGAGGCCGGCTACCAGACTCTTCGTTGCAGTGCGCATGCGGTTCCTCCCTTTAGCGCGATGTAGACCGGCGCCCGCCGGTCTCAGTGCCCGAATGATCTCCGGGAGTCTTGTAATTGTTGGCCGCGGGGACGAAGTCCCCAGCGACCCTGCTGCCTTAGCGGCAGCTTGCATGCTTGGCAACACACTAACATGTTAGTTGTGGTTGTCATCGGGGTGTACGCCTCGCGGCTGCAGTTTTTTGCGATGCACCGGCTTCTGCGACGGCCGCGCGGACGAGCGCACGTCCCGCCCAGGTCGCGACTGACTGCGCCTCCGAAGCCTTGAGACCCCATAAATCCTTGAGAATAATGAGAACTTCGAGGCCGTAAACCAGCGACAACGCCTTTGCGAGACGTGCGAATTGTACCTTGCCCAGCGTGCCCTTCAGTGGAGCGATCGCATGCTGAAGCAAATCGACGCGATGCCCACGGCGGAACGCGGGCTCTGCACCTTGAGTGCCCGCCTGCCGCTCGGCCCATTGCTCGAGCGTTAGTTTCAGCGCCGCCTTGAACGTCGCTTCGAACTCAAGAATACGCGGCATGGAAATCTCGAGGAGATCGACGACCCGCTCTTCAGCGTCGGCAGAGTCGGGCGACCAGGACAGGATGGGCCCGAGCCCCTCGTCGACTACTGCACCCACGAGCGCTGCCTGGCTCGGGAAGGCGCGATAGGCCGTCGCCCGCGACACGCCCGCCGCTTCCGCAACATCTGTCACTGAAGGGGTACGGCCCGCCTGCATCATTCGCGTCGCGGTATCGAGCATAAGCCTGCGGGTGCGCTCGCGGGCACCCCGCAGCGGCAGAACTTTTTCCCGTTCCAACAATTTTGAGAC
>JBDSHC010000161.1:0-34071 GCA_039918675.1 Devosia sp. | reverse complement strand
CGAGGTGGTTGGTCGGTTCGTCGAGGATCAGCATGCCGGGGCCGCCGAAAGTGATGAGGCCGAGCAGCAGGCGCGCGCGCTCGCCGCCCGACAGCTTTTCAACCTTGGTGTCCATGCGCGAAGTGGTCATGCCCATCTGCGCCAGCCTGCTCCGCCGCTTCGACTCCGCGTCGTTCGGCATCAGGTCGATGACGTGCTCGAGCGGCGTCCGCTCGGGCTTGAGGATGTCCATCTGGTGCTGCGCGAAGTACGCGATGTCGAGTCCGCGGCTGCGCCGCATCTCGCCCATCATCGGCTTCAGCTCGCCGGCAAGGAGCTTTGCGAACGTCGACTTGCCGTTGCCGTTGACGCCGACCAGCGCAATGCGGTCGTCCGGATCGATGCGGTTCGAGATATGCCGCAGCACGACCTTGTCGCCGTAGCCCACCGACACGTTGTCGAAGGTCAGCATCGGCGATGCCGGCTCCTTCTTGGGATTGGGGAAGGTGAAGGGCGCCGCGTACTCATCGAACATCGCGGCGGGCGGCTTCAGCTTGGCGATCATCTTGACGCGCGCCTGCGCCTGCTTGGCCTTCGCCGCCGACGCGCTGAACCGGTCGACGAATTTCTGCAGATGCGCGATCTGGTCGAGCGACTTCTCGCGGCTCTTGTTGTTGAGCTCCATCTGCATGCGGCGCGTCGTTTCGAAGGTGTCGTAATTGCCTTTGTAGAACGTCGTCTTACCGCGCTCGAGATGGACGATCGAGTTGACCGCCTTGTTGAGCAGGTCGCGGTCATGGCTGATCATGAACACGGTGTACGGATAGGTCGCGAGATATTTCTCGAGCCACAGCGTGCCTTCGAGATCGAGGTAGTTGGTCGGCTCGTCGAGCAGCAGCAAATCGGGTTGGCTGAACAGGACGCCGGCGAGCGCCACGCGCATCCGCCAGCCGCCGGAGAGTTCCGAGGTCGGGCCGAGCTGGCGGTCCTGCTCGAAGCCGAGCCCCTTGAGGATGGTCGCGGCGCGCGCTTCGGCGGTGTGGGCGTCGATGTCAGCGAGGCGCATGTGGATGTCGGAAATGCGGTGCGCGTCGGTGGCCGTTTCGGCCTCGAGCATGAGCTCGGAGCGCTCGGTGTCGGCGGCCAGCACCGTCTCGAGCACCGAGAGGTTCGTCGCCGGGGCTTCCTGCGCGACGCCGCCGATCCGGGCTCGCTTGTTGATCTCGATCGAGCCGCCATCGAGCACGATCTGGCCCTGGATCAGCTTGAAGAGCGTCGTCTTGCCTGAGCCGTTCTTGCCCACGAACCCGGCCTTGGCGCCGTCGGGCAGCACAAAACTGGCGCCCTCGAACAACGGACGGCCCTGGATACGGTAGGTGATGTTGGTGACTGAGAGCATGGCAAAACCGGATGAACGCGGCCTGATATAGGGACTGGCCGGCAAAGTCCAATCGCAGCCAATGCGATAGGGGACCCTCTGCCATGCACTAGCCGGGCGCGCCGAGAGCACCCCGATCCCGGCCACAAAGCTGAACGGACCTGTTCATCTGGGGTCAGCCTCCATTCAGGCGCCGGGGACCAGTTTGCATCCATCGAATGAACCGACCCGCACCTTTGGGTCCGAACACGAAAGGATGCTCCCGATGAAGACCATCTCCGTGCTTTTAGTCGCCGCGATAGCCGTCCTTGCGACGGACGTGGCCCAAGCCAAGACCTTCCAGCTCGCCCATATGAGCGAACAGACGCTCAAGAGTGAATGCAAGCACGGCGGCGGGAAGTTCTCGTCGAGCGGCGACATTTACAAGTGCGTCTACAAGAACGGAAACGTCCGCAGCTGCTCGCGCAGCACCGGCCAGTGCATCGCCGAGACGCCCAAGAACGTCCTCGGCTCGCCCTACGATGACGATGATGTGACGTTCCTGACCGAGGAAACCGTCACCGCGTTTTGAGCCGGCGGGGCGCTCGGTCTTGCCACTGGCAGGGGTGTTGGCTAAAAGGCGCGACCTTTTTCAAGCACCCCAGGACATCCCATGGCTCTCGAGCGCACCTTCTCGATCATCAAGCCCGACGCGACCCGCCGGAACATCACCGGCAAGATCATTGCCAAGATCGAGGAAGCCGGGCTTCGCGTCGTGGCGTCCAAGCGCATCCACATGACCCGCGCCCAGGCCGAGGGCTTCTATGCCGTTCACAAGGAGCGGCCGTTCTACGGCGAGCTGGTCGAGCAGATGATCGCAGCGCCGGTCGTCGTGCAGGTGCTCGAGGGCGAGCAGGCGATCATCAAGTATCGCGAAGTGATGGGCGCCACGAACCCCGAGAAGGCCGCCCCGGGGACCATCCGCAAAGAGTACGCCCTCAACATGGGCGAGAACTCGGTGCACGGCTCCGACGCCCCGGAGACGGCGGCACAGGAGATCAAGTTCTTCTTCACAGATGCCGAGATCGTCGGCTAAGACTGAAGGCCCGCAGCGATGCGGGCCTTATCATTTCAGCGGCAAGAACAATTGAGGGGAAGGCCATGCCTTACGTTCGTATCGAGATCACCGACGGCGCCACCTATGAGCAGAAGCTACAGCTCTACAAAGAGACCACTGAGATGCTGATGCGCATTCTCAACAAGAAGCCCGAATATACGTTCGTGGTCATCGAAGAAGTGGACAACAAGAGCTGGGGTCACATGGGCACTTCGGTGCACGAGATCCGCATGGCTCAGGCGAACGGCGTCCCGATTCCCGCGATGGGCCAGAAGGCTGCCGGCAAGAAGGCCGCGGCCAAGAAGGCACCCGCCAGGAAAGCCGCTGCGAGCGCGCCGAAAGCACCCGCCAAGAAGAGCTCGGCCAAGAAATAATGCCTGAGATCATCGTCTACGCAGTCGAGGGCCGTAGCCCGGAGACCAAGAAGGCGCTGATGAAGGACATCACCGATGCGGTGGTGAAGCACTTCAACATGCCGCCTGAGCGGGTTGTGGTGCAGATCGTCGAAAGCCCGCGCGACAGCAAATCGCGCGGGGGCGTGCCGTTTAGCGAGATGTAGCGGGCATTTTCGGGCGGCCGAGGACGCGGTGCGAAGCGAACAATATCAGTGCGCCACCGCTGGACATGATTGCGGCTGTGACGACCATTAGCGGATAATTCGGGACCGTCGCGGTCAGGATGCCGAACAGGGCCGCACCCACCAGAACAGCGACGACGTGGATCACATCGAGCAGCGATGTGGAAAGCCCGACGCGTCCCTTGATGGCGTCCTGCATGTAGCTGATGGGGATGGTGAGGAGGCCCGCGGTCGCCGGACCGTTGAGCAGCTGCAGCCAGAGCACCTCGGAGACCGATCCGGCCCGACTCAGGAGCCAGAGGTAGACGGCGTAGAGCAGGGCGGCGCAGACGATGATGGTGTGCTTGCTGAGCCAGCGCAGCGCATAGCCCCATAGCACCATGAACGGCAGCTCCAGCGCGGCGGCGAGACCGGCGAAGATCCCAAGATCGGTGAAACTGCCCTTGAGCGTCGCGGTGATGAGCAGCGGGATCGCGACGGTCCTGATCTGGATCGCGATGAAGATGAGCGTGACGCCGAGCATGCCACCGATGATGGCGGGCTCGATCCGCGCTCTGGCGACGGGCGCCGCCGCCGAGTCGGATTTGGGCGGCGTGCCGATTTTGGCGTCGGGATTGCGCAGTAGGACCGTGAAGATCAAGGCGCAGACCAGATAGCCGAGGGCGGCGACGCCATAGGTGTTGAACACGGTCGTCACGGCCGCGAACCAGCCTACGATGGGCGGCACGATTACCCAGGCGACGCTGAAGATGGTCCTGAGGATCGAGTTCATGAACTCGGCACGGGTCGGCTGCCGCGCATCGTAGTAGCTGCGCGCGTAGGAGAAGGACTGCGAGAACAGCGCGCCGCCGAACGGCATGATGGCACAGGTCGCGATGATGAAGGCCAATTGGCTGCGCAGGATGAATATCAGCCCGAAGCCGAGCGCGCCCATCAGGGCGCAGCCGATGACGAGGATACGGCGATCGGGGATTTTGTCGGAGATGTAGCCAAGCGCCACCGCCGCGACGGCACCAACCACCGACGCGACCATCAGCAGAAGGGAATAGGCGGCGTTCGAAATGCCGAGCGTATCGATGCCGACAATGCCGCCATAGTTAAGCGTCGAGGCGTAGGTGACGCCGGTAAAGAACAGACTGGTCGCAATGTAGCCGGTGACCGGCAAACGCAGGCTGGAATTTTCCGACATTTCGGCTGTCCCCCCGGGCAGCACTAGATGAGCGCGTGGGTGCTGGCCAGTGAATGTTGGTGGTTCGTCGCATCAGCCAAACGAATGGGAACTCTACGGACTCTTGCGTCGTTTGGGTGGCACAAAGCAAAGGAGCCCGACATGTCGGACAATAAGAGTTTCGTCGGTGGCCAGGATCGTGTGCGCGTCGCAGGCGATGAGGATTATGAGGTCCAGGCTTTTGCGCGCCGCCATGGCATGACACCACAGGAAGTGCGCGACATGATCGAGCGTATCGGCAATGACCGCGATGCGCTGGAGCGCGAGGCGGCAAAGCTTCGCCGGCACTGAGGACGCCTAGCTGGCGGCCTTGACGAACACCACGTCGCCGCCTTCGTGACCGACATTGTCGAGCGGGCGGAACTGCGGCTCCTGCTTGGAGTTCGCGGTGACGCGTTCGAGGATGAAATCGTCGAACAGCTCGCGCGCACTGAACTGATCGAACTCCATCTGCGCCAGGCCATCGAGCAGCGCCCGCGCAAAGATCGAGTGTCCATTGCCACCGGCATCGGACACCGGCTCGTCGTTCCCCGATGAAATCAGCAGCCGGGTCTTGCGGCGCTGCAGCGCGAGGAGGGAATCGACGCGCGCATCGGAAGCGATCTTCTCCGCCTCGGCAGGACCGCCGCGCATCAACGCTCCCGAGAAGCATGAATCTGAGATGAGGACGACCTTTCGTGCCTGAATGCGCGCAATGGCTTCGGAGATCGATGAGGCCGAGAGGTAGGTGAAGGGCGCGCCGGCTTTCGCATCGACCGGCACCCAGAACGCGGTAGTGGTCACTGGTTCGTAGATGCCGTGCCCCGCATAGTAGATGACGACGGTGTCATTATCGCCCGCAACCAGGCTGACATCGTAGAGCGCCTTCTGCGTGTCGATCAGTGTCGCATTCCGCAAAGAGAGATTTGCGGTGCTGCCGTCGGGCAGCTTGGCCTCGGTGACGAAGCCGTATTTGGTGGTGAGCATCTCGGCGAGCGCATCGGCATCGGCGACCGGGGTCGCCAGATGGGCGAAGCCGGTCTGCGGGCCGTAGTCGGAATTGGCGATGATCACGGCGTAGCGCGTGCCGGCGCCTTTGAGCGCATCGACATCGCCGGCGAACACCACGTCGAAATTCTTCTGGAGGATTCGCCCGTCCTGCATCAGTGCGGTGATGCGGACTGTGTTGGCGCCGTTCTTGAGGGTGATCGTCTGCTTGAAGCCGCCATCGGGCTCCAGCGCCGCCGACTGCTCATTGACGAGCACGGCGCGGACGGGGGCGGTCCAGTTGACGATACCGGCGATCTCGATGGCGGCGGATTTGACCGAGTTGGGCCCGCGTGTCGGCTCGGGCGAGGTGATGTGGATCGCTTCGGCTGCAGCTTCGAGCAGCGCGCCGCCTTCGAACAGCGTCATGTTCGGGTTCGAGCTCTCGACGCGAAACACGGCGTCGCCGGTTCGCTGGTCATCAGGGATCGCCGTTAGACTTTCGCCCAGGGCGCGCGCGGTCTGCACCTCGGGGTCCTGCAGGGCCTGCGCGAGTTGAAAGGTGAAGGAGCCATAGATGATGCTGGTGCCATCATCGTTCTCGAATGTTTCGTCGAACGACGCGCCATTCCCCACGGTGGCATAGAGCGCGAGGAAGTCGCCGCGCTGCGGCAGCAGACGGATACCCGTCAGATCGGCGTCGAGGTCGGACTCGGAGATCCACAGCGTGCTGTCGCCCGCCAGCTCCTGAGCATGCCCCAGGGCCAAGGCGTCGGCGTAAGGAGCATCGAGGCTGACCACCACGTCTGCCCCGCGGTTGCGGAGGAGCGTGACGAAGCTGTTGAGATCGTCGGAACTGAACAGCTCCATCCGCCCGTCTTCGGCATTGCGGTTGAGGTTGAACAGGAGCCCGAAGCGGCTGACGGCAGTAACCTCGTCGACGATGGCGGGATCGATCTCGTCAGCAGTGTCGATGTCGTAGATGGCCAGCGCCACCTCTGGCAGATCGCCCGGCGTGCCGGCGTTGATGACGGCGTTGACGATCGGGGCATAGCCATCGTCGCCGACACCAGCGGTGATGGCGCGCTGTTCGATTTCGAGCAGCAGGGCGCCCGGTGCGCTGAAGCCGCCGAAATGGAAGAAGACGCGGTCGCCGCAACTGGTGGCCTGCAGCACATCGGCCATGGCCGCCGCCAGATCTGCCCGCGTGGCCGTGTCCGCCCACAGCTGGTGGACCGCAACATCGCCCTCGGCCCGGCTGCGCAAGGCGGCGTCGAGCAGATCGATGTCGTTGATCGGCCCCGGCAATTGCGTGCGGAAGATCGTTTCGCTGGCACCGACCAGGATGGAATAGAGGGCGGGCGGATGGGCGACGCAGGGTCCCCCAGGGGGCAGTGCGGCGATATCGATCAGGGGCGTCAGATCGCCGGTGTAATCCTGGAGGTAGCCTGTGTAGGCATTCTGGACGCTGAGGACGCTTTCGGGATGGGTTACGACCGCCGCTCCGGCATTGGCCCCGACGACGCCCGCAAGCAACGCAGCCGCCGACAATAGTCCGATCCAAAGCTGGCGCATGACGATCCCCCGATTGATGCACGATGCGGCGATCATTCCGGCAGCGTCAAGGAGACGGTTCGGCAATTGTAGGGCCACGGATTTCCTTGGTGGATAGCTGACATGCGCCGGGGGCGATTGCCGAACACGCGCCCCGCGCCCATCTTCTCACTCAGAAAGGAGAACCGATATGGGACTTATCCAGACGCTGAAATCAGCCCTGCGCCAGCGCGCAGCATTCGATCCGGAACTGGCCTATCTCAATGAAGCGACCTCGCGGGTCGATCTTGAGCTACGCCAGCGCGAAGTCGATCGCGGCCGTTTCCGCAATTTGCCGCGGCGCGGCTGATCGGCTAGACCAAGGCTGCGGGGACGACCCCGCGTCCTTATCAATTCAGTCGGGACGACCCGCTATTCAGGAGTAACTCCAATGGCTTGGGTCTACCTCGTGCTTGCCGGTCTGTTCGAAATCGTGTGGGCCATCGGCCTCAAATACACCGACGGTTTCACCCGGCTCGTTCCCTCAGCAATCACCATCGTGGGCATGATCGTCAGTGTCGTGCTGCTGGCCTCGCCGTGCGCGACATGCCGATCGGTACAGGCTACGCGATCTGGACCGGCATCGGCACGGTGGGCGCGGCGATCCTCGGCATGATCCTGTTCCAAGAGCCGGCGACGGCGCTGCGGATCGGCTGTATCGGGCTGATCGTGGCGGGCATTGTGGGGCTGAAGGCTTTTTCTTAGCTCCTCTTGCCAGTCCGAGAGGAGCGCCAAGGCCAACCGCCGAGACAAGATGTTGCCGCCCGGCAACGCGCCCGCGGCATTTTTGCGCGGCCTCGAAATGTTAATGGAACCTTTTGGGCGTTCGCATAAGCATAGGCGGGCGCGGTACTTTTCCGCGTGGAAACCCCTCGCAACGGCAAGCGTCAGGCCAATGCGGTTTGTTGAAAGGCAAACCATGCCCATTCGCCTGCACGAAGTCGCTTCGGTCCTCGCGCTCCTCCTTTTGCTGCTGATCGCCAGACAGGTCCCGTATTTCGACGGGCTGCCGATCAAGCACATCATGGGCATCGTCTCCTTCTCATTCGCGATCTTCCTGTCGCTCCGCCTGTTCCAGTTCGAACTGGCCCGGATTCGCGCGGAATAAAGATCGCTAACGCCGCAGTCGGTGCCCTTCTCCCGCTTGCGGGGGAAGGTGTCAGCGAAGCTGACGGAAGGGGGCGGCCGCTTGCACAGTGGTCGGGGCCGCCCCCTCCAAAGCGCTATGCGCGGTCCCCTCCCCGCGAGCGGGAGAGGAGTCCCGACTGAGACACTTGTTCGACACCTGCGACGGCGCTACGCCTGACGATATGAACAAGCCTGTCGTCGCTCGCGTTGGCCGCTCCGTCTGTCCGCATGATTGTCCGTCTGCCTGCGCGCTCGATGTAGATATCGTGGACGCGCAGACAATTGGCCGCGTGCATGGCGCCAAGGACGACCCGTACACGGCGGGCGTGATCTGCGAGAAGGTCGCGCGCTATGCCGAGCGCATTCACCATCCCGACCGTTTGACGCATCCGCTACGTCGAATCGGCAAGAAGGGCGAGGGGAGCTGGGACCCGATTTCGTGGGACGAGGCGTTCGACGAGATCATCGCGAAATGGCTCGAGATAGAACGCGATTTCGGGCCGGAGGCGATCTGGCCGTATTTCTATGCCGGTACGATGGGCCATGTGCAGCGCGACGGCATCAACCGTTTGCGCCACGCCCGCGGTTACTCCGAGCAGTACGACACGATCTGCACCGGCGCGGCGTGGCCGGGCTATATCGCCGGGACGGGGGTGCTCGGCGGGCCGAACCCGGAGCAGATGGCGGAGGCCGATTGTGTCGTGATCTGGGGCACCAATGCGGTGAGCACGCAGGTCAATGTGATGACGCATGCGACGCGCGCGCGGAAGGAACGCGGCGCCAAGATCGTAGCGGTCGACATCTACATGAATGCCACGATGGAGCAGGCGGATATGCCGATTCTGCTGCGGCCGGGATCGGACGGTGCGTTTGCGCTGGCCGTGATGCATGTGCTGCTGCGCGATGGGCTGGCCGACCGCGACTATCTCGCGGCGTTCACCGATTTCGATGGCGAGGTCGAAGCGCATATCATGAGCCGGACGCCGGACTGGGCGGCGGGCATCACCGGGCTTACGGTGGAGCAGATCGAGGCGTTTGCGCACCTCGTGGGCAACACGCCGCGCACTTACTTTCGGCTCGGCTACGGCTTCACCCGGCAGCGCACCGGCTCGGCCAATATGCATGCGGTGCTCTGCATCCCGGCAATCACAGGGGCGTGGAAGCATCGCGGCGGCGGGGCATTTCATTCGAACTCGGGGACGTGGAAGCTCAACAAATCGCTGATCACAGGCGAGAAGCTCGGCACGGCCGGGCGGCAGCTCGATATGTCGGAGATCGGCAAGGTACTGAACGGCGACAGCAAAGCGCTGCGCGAGGGCGGACCGGTCAAGGCGCTGTTCATCCAGAACACCAATCCGATGAACGTATCGCCGGAACAGGGACTGACGCGCGCCGGGTTTGCGCGGGACGATCTGTTCACGGTGGTGCATGAGCAGTTCATGACGGAGACGGCCGAGATGGCCGATGTCGTGCTGCCGGCGACGATGTTTCTCGAGCACAATGATTATTACACGCGCGGTGGGCATACGCGGGTGCTGTTCGGGCCGAAGCTGGTGGATGCGCCGGGCGAATGCCGTTCCAATTTCGAAGTCGTCAACGAGCTGCTGCGCCGACTAGGCGTCGAGGATCAGTCGCTGGGTCTGACCGATCGCGAGATGGTGGCGGAGACGTTCCGGCGCTCGCATTATCCCGAGCTCGACGAGGTGGCGAAGACCGGCTTCGTCGATCGCGAGCGGCCCGATGCGGAGGCGCGCTTCGCCAATGGTTTCGGCTGGGCAGACAGGCGCTTCCGCTTCCGCCCGAACTGGGAGGGCACGAAGGCTCGTAAGGGCTATCTGTGGGTCATCGATCCTGCCGACGCGCCGGCGATGGTCGACTATTGGGACATCAACGAGAAGACCAGCGACGCGGTGCCCTATCGGCTGGCGACCAGCCCGTCGCGCGGCTTCCTCAATTCGACATTCGCCGAGACCGCAGGCAGCCAAAGGCGGCAGCCGACACCTACCGTGATGATCCGCGCCGATGATGCGGCGGAGCGCGGGATCGTCGATGGCGCGCGGGTGCGGCTCGGCAATCACCGCGGCTCCGTCGAGCTGACAGCCAAGATCTTCGATGGCATGCAGAAGGGTGTGCTGATCGCCGAGGGCATTCACCCCAACAAATCGCATGGCGGCGGGCAGGGGATCAACACGCTGATCGGCTCGGATCAGGTGCCGCCGTTTGGTGGAGTGGCATTCCACGATGCCGCGGTGTGGATCAGTACTGTGAACTGATCTCAGGGCGATCCCTGCACCCTCAATCGTCATCCCCGGGCTTGACCCGGGGACCCAACCGGAGGTGCAGCTGGGTGGCCGGATCAAGCCCGGCCATGACAGAGTGAGGGGTTACGCGGCGTACGACTTCCAGAAGAAGTAGATGGTGAGCCCGACGCCATAGACGATCACCAAAGCGCGGATCACTTTGGTGGGGATGAATGTGGCGAGGCGCGCTGCCACATAGGCGCCGATGGTGACGCCGACCAATGCGATGGTGCCATGGTACCAGTCGATCGAGCCGGCGATGGCGAAGCGGATCACGGCGACCAGCGCGACGATCGACGAGACATAGAGCTTGAGTGCGTTCGCCGCATGGATATTGGCGACACCGGCGAGCGTAAGGAAGGCGAGCAACAGCACGCCGAGCCCGGCGTTGAAGAACCCGCCATAGAGCGAGACGGCGGCGAGCAGCAGATAGAGGAGCGCCAGACCGGCCGCGCGTGCGCCGCGGCTGGTGCCGGCGCGTGCTGCAACAAAGCTGTTGATCCGCGCCCCGAACGCGAACAGGACGACGGCAAACAGGATCAGCCAGGGGACGACGATCGAGAATTGCGCATCCGACACGCGGAGCAGCAACTCGGCCCCGGCATAACCGAACAGGGCCGCGACGATGCCATAGGGCAGAAGGCGGTCGCGATAGGCGGTGACGTTTTTCCAGAGGCCGAAGGCGCCCGAAGCGTAACCGGGGAGGGCAGCATAGGTGTTGGACGCGTTGGCGATGACCGGCGGCACGCCGACAGCCAGCAAGGCGGGAAAGACGATGAAGCTCCCGCCGCCGGCCAGCGTGTTCAGCGCCCCGCCCACGAGGCCCGCGATGAAAAGCAGAAGCTCGCCCATGTGTGCGGGGCTAACCTGCGTCACCGGGCGAAGCAAACGCTATTGTGTGATCGCCACCATCACCGGCTTCGATTGACAAAAGTGCCGCGCCGCACCATTTACGGCTTTGGCTGCTGACGCCTGCCGCTCGCCGGGGAGACCCGATGGTGAAGTCAGCCCCCGTGACGGGACAATTCGTGGACGCACTCCTCAGAGGCGCTCATGGCAAGGCGAGCCCCATGGACCAAGCCTCGGTAAGGAGACGCGCCGTGACTTTTTCGCTCGACACACCATCCATCCAGACACTCAAGTCAGAAGCCAAGGCGCTGCGGGCTGAACGCGTGCTTACGGGCACGCCGCTCGGCCAGGGCCAGGCTTTGGAAGAAATCGCCCGCCAGCATGGCTATCGCGACTGGAACACGGCGAGTGCTGCGTTGCCGGAACGCGTGGTCGTGCCGTTGCAAGTGGGGCAGCGGGTCGCCGGGACCTATCTCAGCCAGCCTTTCGCCGGGCTGCTGATCGGCATGCAGCTGCTCGCCGACATGCAGCACTATGAGGTGACAGTGAAGTTCGACAAGCCGGTCAACGTCAGCAAGTTCGAGTCGATGGTGCATTTGCGCCACCGGGTGCGGGCGACCATCGGCCTTAACGGCATCTCGCGCGCTCACACGTCGTATGGCGAACCGCATATGCGCATTCGCCGCGCCTGACGGAAATTTGATCTCCGGCAAGCTGTTGCGGTCCATCGGTGTTCGACGATAGATTGCTTGCCAAGCCTCCCTGCGGCGCGTCACTCCTCCCTGTGGCGCGCCGCATTTCCTTGAAAGATGTGTGAGCATGACCATTCAGACCGCGCCGATCGAGCTGTACTACGCCGCCACGCCGAATGGCCGGAAAATCACGATCATGCTCGAGGAGCTAGGGGTGCCGTTCACCGTACACCCGATCTCGATTTCGGCCGGCGATCAGTTCAAGCCGGAGTTTCTGGCGATCTCGCCCAACAACAAAATTCCGGCGATCGTCGATCCCGAAGGGCCAGATGGCAAACCGATCTCGATCTTTGAATCGGGCGCGATCCTCAGATATCTCGCCGAGAAGTTCGACCGCTTCTACGGCAAGAGCTGGACCGAGCGGGTCAAGATCGACGAATGGCTGTTCTGGCAAGTGGGCGGCTTTGGCCCGATGCTGGGCCAGGCCAATCACTTCGCGCGCTATGCAAAGGAGAAGATCCCCTACGCCATCGACCGCTACATCAACGAGACCCATCGGCTCTATCGCGTGCTGAACACGCAGCTCGAAAAGCAGGCGGAGGCCGGCAAACACTACGTCGCCGGCGACGATATTTCGATTGCAGATTTCGCCATTCTCGATTGGTCGAACGGCTACGCAAACTACGCCATCGACGAGGCGGAATTCCCGTTCTGGCTCGAATGGCGCGCCCGTATGAAGGCCCGCCCGGCAGTAGCCAAGGCACTGGATTTCAAGACGCCCGAGCCGCCGGTCGATATCTCAAAAGACGACGCGGCGCAGAAGGTCCTGTTCGGCCAGCGCTGATCAGGGACCGTCGCAGGTGAAGTCGGGCGTCGCCTCGCGATCGGCGACGCGCGGCCAGTCCTGCGTGACGGCGCAGATATTGGCGAGACACGCACCGCCGATCCGCAGCGTGTTGCCCTCCAGCACCCAGAGCTGGACATCGTTCGTGCTGCCATCCTCGGCGTTGTAGACGCTAGCGGTGAAGGCGTTTGGATCGTTCGTCGCCTTGACGCTGAGCATTTGCGCGCCGAGCAGCGAGCGGGTCTGCTGCGACTTGTCGGGGTTTTGGTAGTCGAGCATCAGCGAACCAAAATCCGTCTTGGCCATCGCCTTGCACATGCCCGACTGCTGCGGGGGGATCACGATCCAGCTCAAGGTGCCGCAGAAGTCGCTATCGCACGGGGCGATTTTGATCTCGGTGCCGTTGGCCGTGCGCCACGTCCCCTCAATTGAGGCCCCCTGCGCGTAGGAAGTCTGAGCGAAGCCAACAATGCCCACGCCGAATGCCAGGCAGGCGCCTGCAAATTAATGAAAGTTCACGACGATCACCTCTCGCCGAGCCGCCTCGGCCGCAACACGCGTCTGTTCCGCATAACCGCGCACAATTCGCGCAAATCTATGGCACCAAACGAATGGCAGTTCGAACGGGTTGCCTTCGGAGCGCAAGACAATTTGCCGGCCTATTCAGTGCCTCGCGGTTGATCCCAGAAAAGCTAGCGGGGACGGCAAGCATCAGCCAAGCAAGCGCTGGATCGTGTCGATCCGGGGCTGGAAGTAGCTGTCGAGATTTTGCCCGGATGCGCTGTAGGCCTTCCACGCGCGGTTCATCAGCATCAGGGCATCCTCGAGCGTGTCGCGGGAGCCGGTGAACTCACCGATGAATCGGAGCGTCCAGCCCAGATCGTCGGAGACATAGGCCCAGTCGAGCGGCGTTGCAGCTTCGGAGTAGATTTCGAGTGCGGACCGCTCCGCGGCTTCGGCGGCGTGCAACGGCTCGAGTCCGCCACCATTGGCGCCCAGCCATTGCTGCGCGGTGCCGACGCTCGTCTGCACCTGCGCCCAATCGAGCGGCGCCCGCTCGCGCGTCCATTCGAGGAGGGCCGCATCGAACGCCGCCAACGCCTCATTGACCCTGGGAGCATCGGCCGTGGTGCGGCCGAGATAGGACAGGACGCTGCCCAGATTGTGCTGTGTGCTGGCCCAGTAATAGGGCGAGGCATCGCGCGTGCGGATTTCGAGCGCCGCGCGATAGGTGTCGATGGATTCGGCGAGCAGCTTGCTGTCGCCGCGCTCGCCCAGCCGCTGCAGCGTGGCGCCGAGATTGTTCATGGTCAGCGCCCAGTCCTGCGGGGTCGTTTCGCGGGTGCGCACTTCGAGCGCGGCACGGAAGGCGGCGATGGCCTGCTTCAGATGCGTGTCGTCGGCCTCGCGCGAGCCGAGCTGGATCAGCGCGCCGCCGAGATTGGTTTGCGTTTCGGCCCAGGCGAACGGCGCATGGGCGCGCGTGCGAATTTCGAGCGCCGCGTTGAGCGTGTCGATGGCCAGATTGAGATGGGCCGGATCGCTTTCGCGTGACCCGAGAACGCGCAGCGCCCGCCCCATGCCGTTCTGCAGATCGCCATAGATGTCGGCAATCTTGTCAGCGAGGTTGAGTCCGGACTGATAGGTGTCGATCGCGCGCAACAGGGTGGGATTGTCGCCGCTGAATTCACCCAAGCTCTGCAGGGCATCGCCCTTGGTCTTGAGGTAGCCCAGCGCCGTTGCGAGGTCAGCCTCTTTGGCCTCATCGAAGGCCTGGCCGAACCGCTCGGCGGCAATCGCATAATCGAAGGCGAGCAGGGCGGTGTCGCCATTGCGGGCGAAGGTGGCGGCGAGCGAGAGGCGCTGTGTATCGATCTGACCTTGCGAGTTGTCGAGGGCGGTCGAGAGGAGGGAAGCGCGGGTGGAGGCGCGGTTGCGGAAATCGAGCGCTTCGGCGATGGCGCCTTCGGTTTCGGCGCGCTCCGCGAGATCGGACAGATGCGCGATCTCGGGATCGTCGGCGACCATCGGGATGGCGGCATCGAGCATGGCCTTGAGGCGGGCGGTGCCCTCGGCGACCTTCCTTTCGATCTCGCCGGGGTCGGTGGTGTCGACGCCCAGAACCTTGAGCATGCCGAACAGCGCATCGAGTGGCACGCCCTCATTGGCGGCGACGGTTTCGACATATTTGCGGGTCTGATCGGGCGCGGAGGCGATGGATAGGAGCAGCGAGCGCCGGCCGGTGCGGATCGCTGTTTCGTCGGCATCAGGATTCTCGACCGGCACGCCAAAGGTCAAGACGCGACGCAGCGACGAGTTCACCCAGGGCAGCTGCCTAGCCTTGGTCTTGAGATAGACCTCCTCGGTCACCAGCGTCATGAGGTCGCCGAACGAATAGCCGCCGGCAGCGAGGTGCTTCAACAGCGCTGCAGCATAGGGCGAGTTCGCCTCGCCAGATGCACCATCGAGCGCCGGTTGGCCCGGAGAGGCGGCAAAGCCGATGACCATGCCGAGATTGTCGGCGGGGACGCCGGGCTGGCCGATTGGCGTCGGCCCGCGGGTCTCGGCGAGCCCGCCTTCGGTGATCGGCAATGGCGCGCCTGCACCCGGCGGTTGAATCGCAAAGCCGGCGGGGAACACATTGGTGCGGCAGGCATCGAGCAGCACGATCGTAACCGGTACGGTCCTCGCCAGTTCATCGAGCAGGGCGGCGACGCCGATAACGCTCGCGCCTGCCGCTTTAGGCGAGCCCAGATCCGCGTCGATGGGCACGAGGTAATTGTCGCCGCCAGCCTCGAAGCCATGGCCGGAGTAATAGACCAGTGCCACGTCGGCGTCCGCTGCGTCTTCAATGAAGCGCGCGATCCGCTCCTTCAGCTTGTCGCCGTCGGCATCGAGGACGCGCGTGACGTCGAAGCCCAACGAGTCGAGGAGATCGTCCATCGCCCGCGCGTCATTCTCGGGATTGGCGAGCTTCGGAAGCCTAGAATAATCGGCCTCGCCGATCACCAGCGCGACGCCGCGCAGTTCCTGCGCAAAGGACGGGGAGGCAAGCAGCAGCGCCGCGCACCAGATCAGCCCGACGATGTGACGCCCCACGCCCCTCATGGGGCGAAAGGCATCACAGGATCGCGGCTAAAACAAGCTAGACGATACCGCCGCCGCCGGACTCGACCGCCGGACGTTCGAGCGAGACCTTCTTGCGGTAACCGCTGGCGCGATAGGCGCCGATGGGGTCGATGGCGCCATTGGTGTTGAGACGGGCCATTGCGAGGATAGGCTCGACATCGGTTCGGAACGCGGTCTTCAGCGTCTCCGACGCCATCAGCGCGTCATTGCCGTCCTGATAGGTCGTGAGCGCCTTGCGGTCGACGAGGAGGCCCTGCGCGTAGCAGCGGCGGATTTCGTTGGCCGAACGCATCAGCGACTCGATGGGGTCGGTGACGTTGTGACTCTGGTCGAGCATGTGCGCGGGCGCGAAACCCTTGGCGTGGCGCAGCTCGGCATCGACCAGCTCGTTAAAGACGAGGAACAGGCGGAACGGATCGATGGAGCCGGCGTCGAGATCGTCGTCGCCGTACTTGCTGTCATTGAAATGGAAACCACCGAGCTTGCCGAACTGGATCAGCCGGGCGACGATCATCTCGATATTGACGTTGGGCGCATGGTGCCCGAGATCGACGAGGCAGAACGCCTTGTCGCCGAGCTCCTTGGCGATCATGTAATTGGTGCCCCAGTCCTGCACGACCGTCGAATAGAACGCCGGTTCATACATCTTGTGCTCGGTAAAGAGCTTCCAGTCGGCGGGGAGGGCGGCATAGATCTCACGCATGGCGTCGAGATAACGCTCGAAGCTCTTGGTGAAATCGGCCTGGCCCGGGAAGTTCGTGCCATCGCCGATCCAGACGGTGAGCGCCTTGGAGCCGATGGTCTCACCGATCTCGATGCACTCGATA
The DNA here is from genome assembly GCA_039918675.1 of Devosia sp. GTDB lineage: Bacteria > Pseudomonadota > Alphaproteobacteria > Rhizobiales > Devosiaceae > Devosia_A. The sequence continues at coordinate 17,485 of JBDSHC010000161.1, read as the reverse complement.
TTGTGCTCGACCGCCTGGGCACGCGTGCCTTTGTCGGCGTTGGAGAGCGAGCCGAATTTGTACGAGCTGTGCTGGCCCTTGGCGTCCGAAAAGGTGTTCGAGTTCATCGCATCGAAGCTGAGCCCGAAGCGCGACGCGGCCTGCTTCAGCCGGTTCGGATCGGTCTTGTCCCACGGAATATGCAGCGAGACCGTCGGCGTGGCGCGCGTCAGCTCATTGATGACGGCGCAATCCTCGATCTTGTCGAAGATGTCGCGCGGCTCGCCAGTGCCTGGGAAGCGCGCGAAGCGCGTGCCGCCGGTACCGACGCCCCAGCTCGGGACCGCGACATGGAAGGCCGCGACCTTGTCACGAATGGCGTCGATCGCAATGCCACGCCGCTCGAGCTGTTCGCCGAGGTGCGCATAGTCGGATTTGAGCGCCGCTTCGCGAGCTTTGTTGTCGGTGCCGAGGACATCGGCGGAGATCAGTGTGTCGGTCATCGCGTGAAAGCCTGTGCGTTGCCGGCATCGACGTTGATGATGTTGCCGGTGGACTTGGAAGACATGTCGGAGGCGAGGAAGTAGACGGCCTCGGCAATGTCCTCGGGGAACACGCTGCGCTTCAGCATCGAGCGCTGGCGATACATTTCCTCGAGCCCTTCCTTGTCGGTCTTGTAGGTCGAAGCGCGCTGCTCCAGCCACTCGCCGGCCCAGATCTTGGAGCCACGAAGCACCGCGTCGGGGTTCACGCTGTTGACGCGGATTTGCGCCTCAGCACCCTCCAGCGCGAGGCAGCGGGCGAGGTGCAGTTCGGCAGCCTTCGCCGTGCAATAGGCCGCCGCATTGGGCGAGGCTGCCAGCGCATTCTTGCTGGCGATGAAGACGATATTGCCGCCGGTCTTCTGCACGCGGAACAGCTTGAACGCCTCGCGGCTGACGAGGAAATAGCCCGTCGTGAGCACGTTGATGTTCTTGTTCCACAAATCGAGCGTGGTCTCCTCGATCGGCGCGGAGGAGGCGAGGCCGGCATTGGAGACGAGAATGTCGATGCCGCCGAACTCGACCGAGGATTCGACGAAAGCCCGGATGACCTCATCTTCTTTCGTCACGTCGATCTTCACCGGCCGCACGAAGTCCTTGCCATAGGCCTTGCTCAGTTCCTCGTTCGCCGACGTGAGCGCCGTCTCGTCATAGTCGGCGAGAACGACACAAGCGCCTTCACCGAGGAGGCGGCGGGCCGTCGCCCGACCAATGCCGCCGGCGCCGCCGGTGACCAGCGCGATGTGCCCTGCCAGCGATTTCGGCTTGGGCATGCGCGAGAGCTTTGCTTCCTCGAGCAGCCAGTATTCGATGTCGAAGGCCTCCTGCTCGTCGAGGCCGCGATATTCGGAGACGGTCGAGGAGCCGCGCATCACATTGATGGCGTTGACGTAGAACTCACCCGAGATGCGCGCCGTTGCCTTGTCCTTGGCGAAGGTCAGCATGCCGACACCGGGGACGAGATAGACCACCGCATTAGAGTCGCGGATGGCTGGCGAGTCTGGATGTTTGCAGCGGCTGTAATAGCCGGCGTAGTCGTCTCGGTAGGCCGCCGTCGCGTCGCCAAGGCCGGCGACGACCGTGTCGATGTCCGGCTTTGCCGGATCGAACTCGACGACCAGCGGGCGGATCTTGGTGCGGAGGAAATGGTCGGGGCAAGAGGTACCGAGCGCTGCGAGCGGTCGGAGGTTCTTGCTCGACACGAACTCCAGAACCGCGGCCGAGTCATCGAAATGCCCGAGCTTCAGCGAATCCTTGCCGATGAGGCCACGAATGGCGGGCATCAGCCTTGCCGCGATGGCGCGGCGTTCGGCCGGAGCGAGCGGCGTTACGGCAGCGCCACCGAAGATGGTCTTGCCCGCAGTCTTGGTTTCGAACCAGGCGATGGCCTTGTTGATGGTCGCGATGGTCTGCTCGTAGCATTCCCTCGGCGTATCGCCCCAGGTGAAGAGGCCATGGCTTTCGAGTACGACGCCCTTGGCCTGCGGGTTGTCGAGGCAGAAGTTCTCGAGCCACAGGCCGAGCTCGAAGCCCGGCTTCTTCCACGGCAGCCAGCCGATCTCGTCGCCGAAGATCTCTTTGGTCAGGGCCTTGGAGTCCTTGCTCGCCGCGATCGCGATGATGGCGTCGGGGTGCATGTGGTCGACGAAATTGTGCGGCACATAGGCGTGGAGCGGCGTGTCGATGGAGGCGGCGCGCGGGTTAAGGTTGAAGGTGGCGTGGGGGAGGTAGCCCACCATCTCATCCTCGAATTTCACGCCGCGATACAGCCCCTTCAGGGCGCGCAGCTTGTCCATATAGAGCGTCGAGAAACCGTCGAGCTTGATCGAGGCGCTGTCGCCGCCCGAGCCCTTGACCCACAGAACTTCGACCGACTGCCCGGTGAGCGGATCTTTTTCCATGATCTTGGATGAGGTGTTGCCGCCACCATAATTGGTGACACGCTTGTCAGATCCCAGAATGTTCGAGCGGTAGACCAGTCGCTCGGGCTCGGTCATCCCCGCCGCCTTGGCGTCGTCCCAAAGATTCTGCAGCCGCGCAGGCGCAGCGGAATCAGGCATCTAATCCTCCCAGGAAGTCAAAAGTGTTTGGCCGGACTTGGTCACGAACACTAGATGGTGTCAATCAGAAACGATCAAGAAGCGTCACCACTGATTGGTTTCGACCGGAAGGTGATTGACACTGATGGCTTTTGGTGGAAATAACACAGCAAGGGAGAGGGAATTTGCACGAAACGGAGCGACATCGGGTGATTTTGGCCGCCGTGCAGGCGCGGCCGGTCGCGACCGTGTCCGATCTGGTCGACATGACCGGCACGTCGGAGGCGACGATTCGGCGCGACATCGCTGCACTCGACGAGCAAGGCAGGTTGCGCCGGGTGCGCGGCGGAGCCGAGGCCCTCAACCCGCCGGAGCAGGGTGGCCTGATCGGTCGACCCTTCGCGGTCAACGAGACGATCAATATCGCCGCCAAGCGCGCTATCGCCAAGGCCGCGGCAGCGCAGTGCCGGGACGGCGAGCCGGTCATCATCAATGGCGGGACCACCACCTATCAGATGGTCCACTATCTGACCGACCGCCGGCTCTCGGTATTCACCAACAGCTTCGCCATCGCCGAGCATCTGCTGCACAATACGCGCAATAACGTCGTGATCCCCGGCGGCACGGTCTACCGCGAGCAGAACGTCATTCTGTCGCCCTTTGGCGGCGTCGTTGCTTCGCACTTCTATGCCAAGCGCATGTTCATCGGCTGCCAGGGCCTCGGACGGCTTGGGCTGATGGAGGCCGACCCGATGGTCGTGCAGTCCGAGCTCGCCCTGATCGGGCAGGCTGAGGAACTGATCGTACTTGCCGATTCTTCGAAATTCTCCGGACGTTCGAGCCTGATTTTGTGCGGGCTAGACCGGATCGCCACCGTGATCACCGACGGCGGCATTCGCGAGGAGGATCGCGCCATGCTGGAAGCAGCAGGCGTAGACCTCGTCGTGACGGATGCTGGTGACCACCAAACTATGCAGTCGGTCGCATAAGCGCCGACGGCACCGCAACCGCTCAGGGAGGAAACATATGAGCTTGCTAAAGAAACTGGCCTTCGCAACGGCGCTGACCGCAGTGATGCTGTCGGCCCCGTCGGCAATGGCCGCGACCAAGATTGCTCTCGTCGTGAAATCGCTTGGCAACGGCTTCTTCGATGCCGCCAACAAGGGTGCACAGGAAGCCGCCAAGGAACTCGGCGACGTCGAAGTGATCTACACCGGTCCGACCACGGCATCCGCCGAAGGCCAGATCGAAATCATCAACTCGCTGATCGCTCAGAACGTCAACGCCATCGCGATCTCCGCGAACGACGCCGACGCTCTCGTTCCCGCGCTGAAGAAGGCCATGGAACGCGGCATCACCGTGATCTCGTTCGACTCGGGCGTTGCGGCTGAAGGCCGTCAACTCCAGCTCAACGCGTCGGGCACCAAGCTCATCGGCGACACCATCATCAAGATGGCCGCCGACCAGCTGCCGGATGGCGGCGATGTGGCGATCCTTTCGGCATCGTCTACCGCGACCAACCAGAACGCCTGGATCGAAGCGGCCAAGGCCGACCTTCCGTCCATGTTCCCCAAGATCAACCTCGTCGACGTCGTCTATGGCGATGATGACTCGGTGAAGTCGACTAACGAAGCCAAGGGCCTGATCTCGAAGTACCCGAACCTCAAGGCGATCATCGCCCCGACCACCGTCGGCGTCGTTGCTGCCGCGCAGGTCGTGACCGATATGAACCTCATCGGCAAGGTCAACGTCGTTGGTCTCGCTCTGCCGTCCGAGTTCAAGCAGTTCATCGACAATGGTTCGTCGACCGCTGCCGCCCTCTGGAACCCGATCGACCTCGGCTACTCGGCCGTGCAGATCGCCTACCAGCTCGCGAACAAGAAGGCTGAAGCCAAGCCCGGCGCCACGATCTCGATCGGCCGCGTCGGTTCGATCACGCTCGATGACACGAATTCGGCGGACATGGCCCCGCCCTTCGAGTTCAACAAGGGCAACATCGAAGAGTTCTCCAAGATCTACTAAGAGCGTCCTTCTTATGGGCCCGGCAGCGCGAGCTGTCGGGCCTTGCTTTTAAGCACGGCGCACGCCCGTTCCACCGCGTGTCACCCGCAAAAGCGGGAACCCATTCCGCCGCCGGATCGAAACGAGAGGTGGGTCTTCGCTATCGCGGGGATGACACCCCGTGATTGCAGCGCAATAAGTGAACCTATGACCCAACCCAAGCTGACATTGTCGGGCATCTCGAAGAGCTTTCCCGGCGTCCGGGCGCTGCATGAGGTCTGCCTCGAGCTGTACCCGGGCGAGGTCACGGCGCTGATTGGCGAAAACGGGGCTGGGAAGTCGACGCTGGTGAAGGTGCTGACCGGCATCTATCAACCCGATGCGGGGCAGATCACGCTCGACGGCAAGACCGTCACCCTTAGCTCGGCGCACCGCGCCTTTGAGCTCGGCATCACCGCGATCCACCAGGAGACGGTGCTATTCGACGATCTGTCGGTCGCCGAGAACATTTATCTCGGACACACGCCGCGCACGCGCTTCAAGACCATCGACTGGCCGAAAATGCGTTCCGACGCCAAGGTGCTGCTCAAGGACATGGGCGCGGGGCACATCGACGCCGAGACGCGACTGCGAGATCTGTCGATTGCCAACAAGCACCTCGTTGCCGTGGCGCGCGCTATGTCGATCGACGCCGAAGTCGTCATCATGGACGAGCCGACCGCGTCGCTCTCGCATAAGGAGATCGAGGATCTGTTCGTTCTCGTTGAACTGCTGAAGCAGGACGGCAAGGCCGTGCTCTTCATCTCGCATAAATTCGACGAGATCTATCGCATCGCCGACCGCTTCGCGGTGTTCCGCGATGGCGAGATGGTGGGCAAAGGGATGATCAAGGACACCAGCCAGAGCGAAATCATCAAGATGATGGTCGGGCGTTCGGTCGATCACATTTTCCCCGAGCGCGTGAAGGCGATCGGTGCTCCGGTGCTCGAGGTCAAGGACCTCAGCCACCCCACCGAATTCGACAGCGTGTCGTTCACGCTTCATGCGGGCGAAATCCTCGGCTTCTACGGATTGGTCGGGGCAGGGCGCTCCGAAATCATGCAGGCGATCTTCGGGCTCACCAAGCCATCGCGCGGTACGATCGCGCTCGACGGCAAAATGCTCAACTCGGGCTCACCGGCGGACGCCATCGAGGCGGGCATCGTCTATGTCCCCGAGGAGCGCGGCAAGCAGGGCGTGGTGGTCGATCTGCCGATCGTCCAGAACGTCGCTCTGCCGTCGCTGAAGAAGACATCGCGCAACGGCTTTCTGAAGCTTGCGGAAGAATACGCGCTGACCCGTCAATACACCGGGCGGCTCGATCTGCGTGCTGCGTCGCTGAGCCAGAATGCGGGCACGCTGTCGGGCGGCAATCAGCAGAAGGTGGTGATCGCCAAATGGCTGGCGACCAAGCCGCGCGTCATCATTCTCGACGAGCCGACCAAGGGCATCGATATCGGCTCGAAGGCCGCGGTCCACGCGTTCATGGCCGAGCTCGTGGCCGAGGGCCTCGCCGTGATCATGGTATCCTCCGAGCTGCCCGAAGTAATGGGCATGTCCGACCGCATCATCATCATGCGCTCGGGCCGCATGGTCGAAGTTCTCGACAACACGCACCTGACGGCTGACCGCGTCGTGCGCCTTGCCATCGGCGCGACGGAGGCGGCCGCGTGAACAAGCTGCTCAAAGCCCGCGAGACCTGGCTGGCACTGGCGATCTTCGCGCTGCTCGTCGTCATCACGCTGCGCGCGCCGGGCTTCTCCAACCCGGACAATCTGGCGTCGATCTTCAACGACACGTCGATCCTGATGATCCTCGCGCTCGGACAGATGGTGGTCATCCTCACGCGTTCGATCGACCTGTCGATCGCCGCCAATGTCGCGCTGTCGGGCATGGTGCTGGCGCTCATCAATTCGACCTGGCCCGGCGTCCCCGTACCACTGCTCATCATCGCTGCGCCACTGCTCGGCCTCGCCTTCGGAGCGATCAACGGCTTCCTCGTGTGGAAACTCGATATCCCGTCGATCGTCGTGACGCTCGGCACGCTCACCATCTATCGCGGCCTGACATTCTTGATCGCCGGCGGCCAGTGGGTGAACGCCGACGAGATGACGCCCGACTTCATCGCCATCACGCGGCTGACGCTGCTCGGCCTGCCTGTGCTGAGCTGGGCCGCCATCGTCACGGCCATCGTGTTCTTCATCGTGATGACGCGCACGCAGATTGGGCGGGCCATCTATGCCATCGGCGTCAACCCGACCGCCTCGGTCTATGCCGGCATTGACGTCGGTCGTACCAAATTCATCGCCTTCTGCATCTCGGGGTTTGTCGCCGGTCTCTGCGGCTACCTCTGGGTCAGCAAATTCGTCATTGCCTCGTCGGAGACGGCCATCGGGTACGAGCTGCAGGTGATCGCGGCCTGCGTCATCGGGGGCGTGTCGATCGCTGGCGGCGTTGGCACGGTTGGCAGTGCGGTGCTCGGCGCGATCTTCCTTGGAATCATAGGCCGTGCGCTGCCGGTGATCGACGTCTCACCGTTCTGGCAAATGGCCATCTCGGGCGCCGCGATCATTCTTGCGGTCGTGCTCAATGCGCGCGGCGAGCGCAAGAAGGGGCGCATCATCTTGAAGCAGGCGGAGGGGGCGGCATGAACGACCAGACGCCGGCCACGCGCAACATTCCCGATCGTCTCGACAGTCCGCTGCGGAGCGCCATCTTCTCGTGGCAGGCGCTGCTGCTGGTGGTGGCGATTATCATCTTCACCATCAACTCGTTCGCCTCGCCCTATTTCCTTTCGCCTTGGTCGCTGAGCGACGCCACGTTCAACTTCACCGAGAAGGCGATCATTGCGTTAGCGATGGCGCTGCTGATCATCGCGGGCGAGATCGATTTGTCGGTCGCGGCGATCATCGCGCTGGCCTCGACCATGATGGGGCTGGCGCTGCAATATGGTGCCGACACGCCGGTGCTGGTGGTTGTCGGCATCGCGACGGGCCTCGCCTGTGGAGCCTTCAATGGCTTCCTCGTCACGCGACTGAGCCTGCCATCCATCGTCGTTACTATCGGCACGATGAGCCTGTTCCGCGGCGTCAGCTACATCGTCCTCGGCGATAAGGCCTTCAAAGGCTATCCGGCGAGCTTTGCCTTCTTCGGGCAGGGCTATGTCTGGTGGGTGGTCTCGTTCGAGTTCGTGCTCTTTCTCGCCTTTGCGGTGGTCTATTATGTGCTGCTGCACCGGACGAGTTTCGGCCGCCGCATCTTCGTCATCGGCAACAATGCCGTCGCCGCGCAGTTTTCGGGCGTCCGTGTCGAGCGCATCAAATTCATCCTGTTCTGTTTGACCGGCCTGATGTCGGGCATTGCCTCCGTGCTGCTAACCAGCCGGCTCGGTTCGACGCGGCCATCGATTGCGCAGGGCTGGGAGCTCGAAGTCATCACCATGGTCGTGCTCGGTGGCGTCAGCATCCTGGGGGGCGCGGGGTCGATCACCGGCGTCGTCATCGCGGCGTTCATCATGGGCCTCGTCACCTTTGGGATGGGGCTGCTCAACGTGCCGGGCATAGTGCAGTCCATCTTCATCGGCCTGCTACTGATCATTGTGATTGCGCTCCCCATAATAGTGGGCAAGCTGCGCGGTGTGCGCAAATGAGCAGCAGGACAGGCTAGATTGGCCATCGCCGTCATTGATATCGGCAAGACTAACGCCAAGGTGGCGCTGGTCGATCTGTCGGCGCTCGCTGAGACCGGCGTGCGCAAGATGTCGAACGACGTCGTGACGGGCGGGCTCTATCCGCATTTCGCCGAGGAACGCCTGTGGTCGTTCATTCTCGACAGTCTCGCCGAACTGGGCCTCGAGGCGCCTATCGACGCCATCTCGATCACGACGCATGGAGCCACCGCCGCGCTGATCGGCGCGCAAGGGCAATTGGCGCTGCCGATCCTCGATTATGAGTTTACCGGCCCTGATGATGTCGCTGCCGACTATGACAAGGTCCGTCCCGATTTCGACGAGACCGGCTCGCCCCGCCTGCCCATCGGGCTCAATCTCGGCGCGCAGCTGTTCTGGCAGCAGCGCAGCTTCCCCGATGAGTTCGCGAGGGTCACTGCGATCCTGCCCTATCCGCAGTATTGGGGGTTCCGGCTCACCGGCGTGGCGGTGAGCGAGGCGACGTCGCTCGGATGTCACACGGATCTCTGGTCGCCGCATCGCCGAAGCTTTTCGGCGCTCGTCAGCCGCCGCGGCTGGACCAAGCTGTTTCCGCCGATCGTCAAGGCATCGAGCCGGCTCGGCCCCCTTCTCCCGGAAATCGCGGCGCGGACTGGCCTGCCCAATGGCACGGCGGTCTATGCCGGCATCCATGATTCCAACGCGTCGCTGCTGCCCCATCTGCTGGCGCGCGAGGCGCCGTTCTCGGTGCTGTCGACGGGCACCTGGGTCATCGCCCTTGCCATCGGCGCCAAGCCGACACGGCTCGATCCGGACCGCGACACGCTGATCAATGTCAACGCGCTGGGGAACGCTGTTCCCTCGTCGCGCTTCATGGGTGGACGCGAGAATGCTGTGCTCAGCGAGGGCCTGCCCGAAGCGCGCGCTGCCGATATCGACCAGGCGCTGTCGACGGGACTGATGTATCTGCCGGCGGCGCAGCAGGGCTCAGGCCCGTTCCCCGAGCGCATCGGGCGCTGGTCGGCCGATGGCACGCCGGGCGAGCGCCGGGCCGCCGTATCGTTTTATCTCGCGATGATGGCGGCGACCTGCCTGGAGCTCATCGGCGCACAGGGCCCGACGATCATCGAAGGGCCGTTCGCGGCCAATATCGAGTTTGCGAAAATGCTCCGCGCCGCCACCGGCCGTGACATCATCATCGAAGCCGCCGGGACGGGCACCAGCATCGGGGCAGCGCTGCTCGCGGGCAAAGCCAGCCTCAAGCCGGCGGGACAGGTGGTCGACGATCCAGGCCCACAATGGCGGGCCTACGCCGACTCGTGGCGCGCTGCGATCTGAGAGGTGTGGGCCGGACTAGCGCTGACCGCCTACTCGGTCAGTTGCGCGAGCTTGACCTGGGTCAAAAGGCTCAGCTCGTCATAGACGTTCCATTCGTCGACGATCTTGCCGTCCTTGATGTGGAGATGCGTCATGCCCAGAATCTGGATCCGCTTGCCGGTCGGCTCGCCGAGGGATTCGAGGATGCCGTAGCCGAGGTGGTGGCCTTCCATGATCCAGCGGACGGCCACTTTGGTGCCGCCTTCTTCGCTCTCTGTGGACGCAACGTGCTGGATGAAATAGCCGGCGTCCGGCAGTGAGCCGATGAGACCGGATGCTGGTGCGTCACGGCGGCGACGCCGTAGAGCTCCTTCATAAGCGGGCCGTGGTACTGCACCGTCGGGGCGTAGACGTCCTTGATCTTGCCGAACATTAGGTCCTCAGCCGCCTCACGGGCCTCCTTGAGGCTCACGACGGCGGCCGCGCCGAGTCCGTGCCACCGGTCCTTGCCCTCGACCGTATACCGGAAGAGCCAGGACCGGGCGCCGTTGGGCTTTATCTGCAGGTAGAGAGACGGAGAGACGGAGAGACGAGATGAGTCCCGTGCTCCTTGAGCGCTTCGACCCGGGCGGTGGTGAGGGGGCGACGAACCATTGCGCCCATGACATGGGCGACGTCCTCGCGTTAGTCCAGTCTCTGCAGACCTACGTTCGGACCTACGTTTCTTCGGGCCCCTCAGTGGCCGACGAACTGGGCGGTTGTTGCGGTAACGGCGGAGGAGGGGTCCACGCTTGGGATGTAAGAGCCCCGGAAACTGGGTACATCCTGCACCGACATGCACCCCGGTGCACCAACACGCACCATCAGCGATGTAAGGGAACTGGCGGAGAGGATGGGATTCGAACCCACGAGACCCTTTTGAGGTCTGCGCCCTTAGCAGGGGCGTGCCTTCGACCACTCGGCCACCTCTCCTACCGTCGCGCCTTAAACCTGCTTTGCGCCCATAAAGCAAGGCTGCGGCAGTCCTGAGCGGGCGCATTTGCCTCCTGTTCATCATTTCGCTGAGTTTCCCGGCCGCCAGCCCGCAACTCTCCGCAATTAAGCCCGTCATTAAACTTCGAGTGCCAGCCTGAGGGGATGGGCAATTTGCGCGTACAGCACCAGCAGGAGGACAGGGTTTTTCGCCTTGACCAAAGCGATGGGCTGCTCCGCAAGATCATGGAGAGCGCGGCCGTCGGCATGGTGCTGATCGGTCCCGATGACCGGTTCATGTGGACCAACCGCGCCTTCGACGCCATGCTCGGCCACCAGCCGGGCGACTGGTCCGGCAAGAGCGCCGATGACATGGTCTTCGAGGACGATCAGCAGGCCGTCAGGTTGCGGGTCGCGCAGATGATGCGTGGCGAGATCGAAGACTTCTCCATCGACTGCCGGCTGTGCCATTCCGACGGGACGCCTCTATGGGTGCTGGGCACCGCATCGGTGGTGCGCAACGATGCGACGGGCGAACCGCTCTATTCCATTGTCCAGATGGTCAACATCGACAAGCAGAAGCGCGCCGAGGCGGCGCTGGCCGCAAGCGAAAGCCGCTGGAACTTTGCTCTGGAATCGGCCGGGCAGGGGGTGTGGGACCACGACATCCGCACTGACGATATCTACTATTCGAGCATGTGGCGCAAAATGCGGGGCATCCCCGCGGGAGAGTATGTCAATCCGGCGCAGTCCGATTGGCTGACGCGCCTGCATCCCGACGATGTGCCGCGCGCCCTGGCGCATTCCACCAAGCAGGGTTTAGGCGAGGATGGATACGACACGCTCGAATATCGCGAACGCCATCGCGATGGCCACTACATGTGGATCCTCAGCCGAGGCAAAGCCGTCGAGTGGGACAGTGAAGGCAATGCGGTTCGCACCGTGGGGACCGATACCGACATCACCCGCCTGAAGCTTGCTGAAGCGCATCTGGCCGAGGAAAAGGAACGTCTGCGCGTCACCCTCGACTCGATCGGCGATGGCGTCATCTCCACCGATTCCGATGGGCGCGTGCAGTTCATGAATCCGGTTGCCGAGGCGCTGACCGGATGGGCCGAGGCCGATGCGATGGAGCGGCCCATCGGTGAGGTCTTTGTCGCCAAGTTCGAGGCGACGGGAGAGCCAGCCGACGACATCGTCGTCGAATGCCTGCGGGCCGCTGCACCACGCCACACCGAATCCGATTTGATCCTCGCGTCGCGCCACGGGACCGGCTGTGGTGTGAGCGGTATCGCATCCCCAGTGCGCACCGAGGACGGTCGTACAATCGGCGCTGTGCTGGTGTTCAAGGACGTGACCGACGATCAGGAAGTGCAGCGCAAACTCGCGCACTCCGCCAATCACGACATGCTGACCGGCCTGCCCAATCGGTCGTCGTTCGGGCTCGCTTTGACCGAAGCCTGCCGCCAGGCGGGTGACGAGCAGCGGGCACATGCGCTTTGCTTCATCGATCTCGATCGTTTCAAGCCGGTCAACGACACGGCCGGCCACGCCGCCGGCGACGCTTTGCTGCAGAAGGTGGCGCAGATCATCCGGGGCTGCTGCCGGATCAACGATTTCGCCGCCCGTCTCGGCGGCGACGAATTTGTCGTACTGCTGGCGGACTGCTCCATGGTCAATGCCCGGCTCGTCGCGCAGAAGATCGTCGACGCCATCGCCAGGATCGATTTTGCCTGGAATGGCGCCCACTACGTCATCGGCGCCTCTATCGGCATTGCGCCGGTGCTCCCCGATGCCGAGCGAGACGTACTCGCCATGGCAGACGCTGCCTGCTACGGCGCCAAAGCCCAGGGCCGCGGCCGCGTCGTCGCCACGGGCGACTGACACGCCTCGACTTTAGAAGGCTTGCCGACGGCAGTCGCAGGAGTTAGCTACACGCCGACCACTGGTGAAGGAAACATTCATGGGCCGTCTGGACGGGAAGCTGAGCCTTATCACGGCTGCGGCGCAAGGCATCGGCCGTGCGACGGTCGAAGCCTTTTCGCGCGAAGGCGCCCACGTCGTTGCGACCGACATCAACGCCGCCAAACTGGCCGAACTGGATGGCCTGCCCAACGTCACGACGCGCGTGCTCAACGTCCTCGACAACGAGGCGGTGAAGGCTGCGGCGATGGAAATCGGCCGGCTCGACATTCTGTTCAACTGCGCCGGCGTCGTACATGGCGGCACAGTGCTCGAAATGCCGGATAGCGACCTCGAATTCGCCTTCGACCTCAATGTCTGGGCGCAGATCCGGATGATCAGAGCGTTCATGCCCGCCATGCTGGAGCATGGCGACGGCTGCATCATCAACATGTCGACCGTCGCGTCCTCATGGAAGGCCGTACCCAATCGCGCCGCCTATTCGATTTCGAAGGCCGCCGTGATCGGCCTGACCAAGTCGATCGCTGCCGACTACACCAGCAAGGGCATCCGCGTGAACGCCATCGCCCCGGGGACGGTCGAGAGCCCGTCGCTGCATGATCGTTGGAAGGCGACAGGCGACATCGAGGCGGCGCGCAAGGCCTTCATCGCGCGCCAGCCGATCGGCCGGATCGGCCAGTCCGAGGAAGTTGCCGAACTGGCGACTTATCTCGCGACGGCCACCTACACGACGGGTCAGGTGCATGTTATCGACGGCGGATGGACAGCTTAGCGGATCAATTGCGGGTCGAGCTTGAAAGCGAACGGCGACCATTAACCACCGGTTGGACTGTATCGCGCAGCATGCCGAAACCGGGCCTGCCGGATGCAATCTCGGCCACCGTCCCGGGCACCATTCACACCGATCTGCTAGCGAACGGTCTGATCCCCGATCCCTATCTCGATCTCAACGAGATCGCCGTCGATTGGGTTGGGCGCAGCGACTGGATCTATACCCTCGATTTCGAGCTGCCCTCGAGGAGCAGGCAGCACATCGATCTCGTTGCCGAGGGGCTCGATACTTTTGCCGAGATCGAGCTGAACGGCGCGCGGCTGGGCGCCACACGCAATATGAATCGAACCTATCGCTTCGCCGTTCGCGACCATCTTGTCGAGGGGCGCAACCAGCTGCGCGTGACCTTCCGTTCGGCCTGGGATGCTGGTGCCGAGGAGGCAAAACGCTACGAGCCGCGACCCACGAACTATCCTGGGCCTGCCAATGTCATCCGCAAGATGGCCTGCAATTTCGGCTGGGACTGGGGTCCGACGCTGGTCACTGCCGGGATCTGGAAGTCGATCTATCTCGAGAGCTATGACGGCGGGCGATTGGCTACGGTACGGCCGGAGGTAACGATCGACGGTGGTCATGGCCATGTGCAGGTTCATACGGAGATCGACGGGATCGGCGCGCTGGTGCGTGCCGAAATCGCGGGCGTCGTGGTGACCGCTCCCCCGGGCGAGCCGCTGAAACTGGTCGTGCGCAATCCCAAACTTTGGTGGCCGCACAATCTAGGCGCGCAGCCGCTCTACGACCTCGTGGTCACGCTCGAAGACGAGGTCGGAACAACGCTCGATAGATGGCATCGGCGGGTCGGTTTCCGCTCGGTCCGTCTCGACACGAAGCCGGATGATATCGGGTCGGCCTTCACCTTCGTGATCAACGAAGTTCCGGTCTATGTGTTCGGCGCCAACTGGATTCCGGACGATTGTTTCCTGCCCCGAGTGACGCGGGAACGGTATCGCACCCGCGTCGCACAGGCCAGGGAAGCCAACATCAATATGCTTCGCGTCTGGGGCGGCGGCATCTACGAAACCGACGACTTTTACGAGGCCTGCGACGAGGCCGGCGTGATGGTTTGGCAGGACTTCCTGTTCGCCTGCGCCGCCTATCCTGAGGAAGGCGATCTGCCGGCCGAGATCGAGGCGGAGGCGCGCCAGAACGTTGTTCGACTGATGCCCCATCCGAGTCTTGTCGTGTGGAATGGCAACAACGAAAACATCTGGGGCTTCGTCGATTGGGGTTGGAAGCCGGTACTCGGCAACAAGAGCTGGGGGCTGGGCTATTATCTCGACCTGCTACCGCGTGTCGTCGCAGAACTCGATCCGACGAGGCCCTACTGGCCGGGCTCGCCATATTCGGGCTCGATGGATATCCATCCCAACGCAGATGAGCATGGCTGCAAGCATATCTGGAACGTCTGGAACCAGGCGGGATATGAAGTCTATCGGAACTATGTTCCACGGTTCTGTTCCGAGTTCGGCTGGCAGGCGCCATCGACTTTCGCGACGATCCAACAATCGATGCATGACGACCCGCTGACGCCCACTTCGCCGGCTGTTGCACATCACCAGAAGGCGACAGAAGGCAATCAGAAGCTGCTGAATGGACTTGCGGGGCATCTGCCCCAGCCCACGAATTTCGATGACTGGCTGTTTCTCACGCAACTCAACCAGGCGCGCGCCGTGCAGTTCGCGATTGAGCATTTTCGCTCGCACCGCGGCGTCAACATGGGCGCCATCGTCTGGCAGCTCAACGATTGCTGGCCGGTGACGTCGTGGGCCGCGATTGACGGCTATGGACGCAAGAAGCCAATGTGGCATGCGCTGCGTTCCGCCTACGCGCCGCATCTGCTCACCTTGCAGCCGCGAGACGGCGCAGTCCGGCTCCTCGTCGTCAACGATCTGAGCCTGTTCTGGCGGCAGGCGCTCACAGTGCGCCGTATGAATTTCGCTGGCGAGGTTCTGGCGCAATACGATCTCTGGCGCGTTCTCGCCGACCGCTTCACGCTGGAGACGGTTGACCTGCCAGCGGACATCACTACGGCCGGAGATTCCGTTCGGGAGTTTGTCGTCGCGACGATGGGCGCCTGCACGGCCTTGCATTTCTTCAATGAGGACATCGCCCTCGACCTGCCGATGGCCGAATTCTCGGTGAGCGTTAGCGGCGAGGGGGATCATTACGCGGTGGATGTGACGGCGAAGACATTCTTGCGCGATCTTTGCCTGTTTGCAGACCGCCTTCACCCCGCGGCTGAGGTGGACCGCATGGCCGTGAATGTGCTGCCCGGTGATACCGTTCGCTTCATTGTACACAGCCCGATCGCGATCACCGCCGATATGCTCGGCAAACCTGTCCTGCGCTGCGTCAACGACATTCCGAAGGGTTGAGACCAGGGCCCATCCGTCCTGTTCACCGTAGTCTGGACCGCATGAATCTGCGCCTGCTAGTTTGCGCGTGAACGGAGAGTCGCGATGAAGATCGGTGTGTTGGGAACGGGCGTAGCGGGACAAACGGTGGCATCCAAGCTTGTCGCCATGGGCCATGACGTGATGATGGGTGCACGTGCAGCGGATAACGAGAAGGTCCTCGGCTTCGCGCAACGCACAGGCGGCAGGGCAGGGACGTTTGCCGACGCCGCCGCGCATGGCGAGATGGTGCTCAACTGCACCCGCGGCGACACCTCGCTGGCGACACTGACGACTCTCGCGGTGCAGCTCGAGGGCAAGGTCCTGATCGACGTCGCCAACCCGCTCGATTTCTCGCAGGGTTTCCCGCCGCACCTCACGGTGTCCAATACGGATTCGCTCGCCGAACAGATTCAGCGGGCGTTGCCGGCAACCTTCGTCGTGAAGTCGCTCAACACCGTCAACGCGTCGGTTATGATTGAACCGTCCCGCGTCCCCGGAAGGCATACGGTGTTCGTCTCAGGCAACGACAAGCACGCCAAGGGCAAGGTGATGGATTTCCTGCGCAGCCTGGGCTGGCAATCGATCCTCGATCTGGGGGATATCAGCAGCGCCCGCGCGGCCGAACAGATCCTGCCCTTATGGGTGCGGCTCTATGGCGTACTGGGCACCGCCGACTTCAACATCGCCGTGATGAAGTCGGGCGCCTCCAGCTAGCCGCGGCCGATATAGGGCATATTCGTTGCCATCACCGTCAGCGTCTGCACGTTGGCGTCGAGCGGCAGTCCAGCCATGTAGAGCAGGGCGTCGACCACGTGCTTGACGTTGAATGTCGGCTCGGCCTTCATCGATAGATCGGCCTGCAGCGAGCCGCCCGACATGTTGGCGGTCATATCCGTAGCCGTGTTTCCGATGTCGATTTGCCCGCAGGCGATGTTGAAGGCCCGCCCGTCGAGCGAGATGGCCTTGGTCAGCCCGGCGATCGCATGTTTGGTCGTGGTGTAGCTCGCCGCCTGCGGCCGCGGCACATGGGCCGAAATCGACCCATTGTTGATGATCCGGCCGCCCTGCGGAATCTGCTCGCGCATGGCCCGGAAGGCCTCGCGGGCCACGTAGAACGCGCCGTTGAGGTTCGTATCGACCATCTTGCGCCAGATATCGACGCTGAGATCGCCGAAAACCGTGGCGGGCGCGAAGGCTCCGGCATTGTTGAAGACGACGTCGATCGTCCCCAACTCCTTGCGCAGCCTAGAGAAAAAGCCGGCCACTGCATCAGGGTCCGTCACATCCACTGCATAGGCGGCCGACAACCCACCGTCCGCCCGCGTTTCATCCAGCTTGTCCTGACGGCGACCGCAAATGGCCACCCGCCAGCCTGCGGCGGAGAAGGCCAATGCTGCTGCACGGCCAATTCCCGACGTTCCGCCGGTGATTACGATCGATTTTCCGCTCAATTTGCCGACTTTCCTGCTCTTTGGGCGCGCGCGCCTTCAATGGATTGCGCCCAAACGGGCGATTTGCTGCCACAATTGTTCTTGGCCGGCGCCGGGAACGCCTCACTAACTCTGGGAAATTAACCCGCGATTCAGCCATCTTAACAGGAGGTTTCCAATTCTGTGCTGAATCTGCAACATCGAGAGGGCAACCATGACCAGTCTTCCACAATCTGGCCTTTATGCGGTTGCGCGCCTCCCGGTCCTGCGTAATGTGGCTAATGCGAATCCATGCATGGGATCGTTTGTCGGTCGCAACGCGACGGCAACACACACTAAACAAGTGTG
>JBDSHC010000160.1:0-19411 GCA_039918675.1 Devosia sp. | reverse complement strand
GGGTATGGCGCCATCTCTCAGCTGTCATGGCCGGGCTTGACCCGGCCACCCAGCGAGATGCGCATTCGGCTGGGTCCCCGGGTCAAGCCCGGGGATGACGACCTAGAGGGCGGTGGATGGGGCGTTCGTTCTCTCCCCACGCGGGAGAGAGAGACCGTGCGCCCCCTACTCCGTCCGTGCGAACAGCTTCACCGACACGAACAGCAGGATCAGCGCCGAGACCACAACGATCGCCACCTGCAGCAGGATTGGGACCTGATAGCCGCCCCACCAGATGCCCGGGTCTAGAACAGCGCGAGCCTTCGCACTGAGGTTGAGGCGGTCGAAGACGGCGGAGCGGACGGGCTCGACTGCGTAGGTCATCGGGTTGAGGTGAGTGACGAGATTGAGCCAGCCCGGAAGATTGGAGAGCGGGAACAGCGCACCCGAGAGGAACATCAGCGGCGTGATGATCATCTGGACCAGCGGCATCGCGGACTGCACCTGCTTGACGCGGCTCGCGAGCACGAGACCCAGCGCCGTGATCATGAAGCTCATGATGAAGAGCAGGGCAATGATCTCGACGATCATCAGCGGGTCGTAGGGAACGCCCACGAGGCCGGCGAGCGCGATGACCACCAGCGACTGGATGGTGGCGACACTGGCGCCCCCGAGGCATTTGCCGGTGAGGATGGCCGTAGTCGAGACGGGCGCCACCAGCATCTCGCGGAGGAAACCGAACTCTCGGTCCCATACCATCGAGATGCCGGCGAAGGCCGCGGTGAAGAGCACCGACATGGCGAGCACGCCGGGGAAGAGGAACGTCTTGAAATCGGTGCCCCCGGTACCGGCCTGGACGAGCGAACCGAGGCCGCTGCCGAGGACGAACAGGAACAGCAAGGGCTGCACTACGGACGAGGCAACGCGCGCAGGGTCGCGGGTGAAGCGGATCATCTCGCGTTCCCAGACGACCATGGCGGCGCGGATTTCGTGACCGAGACCGCCCTTTGGGACGACAACTGGTGCGACGGAGGCAAGGCTTGAAACGGTCATGATTATCTCCCGCGGCCCATCATGGAATTGAAGCCGCCCTTCGCTTCCGCGTCGCGGAGCGAGGTGCCGGTAAAATTGAGGAACACATCGTCGAGGCTCGGCTGCTGCACGGTGACCGATTTGATCGGCACGCCCAACCGCTCGAAGAGCTGCGGCACGAAGGCGGCCCCTTCGGCCACTGCGAAGGTCACCAGTCCCTCCACCATCTTGGCGTCGAGCTGGAACGTAGTTTTAAGTGCAGCGATGGCCGCCGGATTGTCGGCAGTGGCGATCTGGACGCGATCCTTGCCGATGGCGGCCTTGAGATTGGCCGGCGTATCGAGCGCGACGATTTTGCCCTGATCGATGATGGCGATGCGGTCGCAATTCTCCGCCTCGTCCATGTAGTGGGTGGTGACGAAGACGGTGATCTCCTCGCGCTTGTGCAACTCGCCGATGTAAGTCCAGATCGAGGCGCGGGTCTGCGGATCGAGTCCGATCGTCGGCTCGTCGAGGAACAGCACCTTGGGCGAATGCAGGAGTCCGCGCGCGATCTCGAGCCGCCGCCGCATCCCGCCCGAGAATTTCTGCACCAGATCGTCCTTGCGATCGTAGAGCCCGACCATGTCGAGCACCTCCTTGCGCCGAGAGGCTGCGCTGATGCGATCGACGCCATAGAGCTCGCCATGGAAGCGGAGGTTTTGTTCGGCGGTGAGATAGCCGTCCAGCGTCGGCTCCTGGAACACGAGGCCGATGGCGCGGCGCACCGCGTCACGCTCGGTGGCGACGTCATAGCCGGCGACCCGCGCCGAGCCCGACGTAGCATCAGCCAAGGTGCAGAGGATTTTGATGGTCGTCGATTTGCCAGCGCCGTTGGGCCCGAGGAAGCCGAACGTCTCGCCGGCCCGGACTTCAAGATCGATACCCTTGACCGCCTCGACGGATTTGAAGCGCTTCGTGAGGCCTTTGACCTCGATGGCGAGGTTGCTGTGGGTGGATTCGGTCATGCGAACTCTGCCCTTCTCTAACAGTGTTCGGGATGCTATACTCTAACAGCGTTAGAGAAGGCAAGAGGCGAAATGACGGTTACCCGCGACGATGTGGTTCAGACGGCAATCCAGCTGCTGCAGGAGGTGGGACTCGATGGGCTCACGCTGCGCCGGCTGGCCAAGGAGCTGGGGATCTCGGCCCCGACGCTCTACTGGCACGTCAAGGACAAGCGCGAGCTGCTCGATCTGATGAGCGAGGCGATGGTGCGGCTCGCGCGGGAAAAGATGCCGCCCTTCCCCGCCGATTTACCTTGGGACGAGACGATCGCCGAAGGGCTGCGCCGCCAGTACGAGGCAATGGTTGCCTACCGCGACGGGGCGCGGGTGGTGGCCGGCAACCGGCCAACCGAAGCGTCGCTGCCGGGAATCGAGCAGTTTCTGAAACTATGGGTTGCCGCCGGCTTTCCGCCCAATGAGGCGCTCGCCTACACGCTGAGCCTGGGCGATTTCATCACCGGCTGTGCACTTGAGCACCAGGCGGAGATGGAGCGGCGGCGCATTCAGCCGGTCGATCAGTCGGCGAGCCTGTGGGAGAAGCTGGACGCCTATCCGACGCTGCAGGCAGCCGTCGCGACGCGACTGGGCAGGATAATCCCGGCGCCGCCGGGCCGTCCGCACCCGAACAGCAATTTCGAGCGCGGGCTCCGGCTGATGATGACCGGCTTGCGCTTGCGGCAGGCGGAACTGGCGGCCGAACAGCAAAAGGCCGCGCTCCAGGCGCGGCCTTGATGATTCCGATGAAGGGCTGATTACTCGGCGACGGTGGTCGGCCCGCCCGCGGTGAGGAAGGCCGGCAATTCGCCGACTTCAGGCTGTGGCGCATTAGCTGGATCACCGCCTTCGCCATTTCCACGTCCGCGGCGGCGGCGATTGCGGTCGCGATGCCGGCGGCCTTCGCCGCCTTCGCCGGCCGGGCCGTTGAAGCCCTCTTCACCGGCAGCTTGCTGCTCGGCGGGAGCCGGCGCGGGCTGCTGAGCGACTGGAGGCGCTTCGCCAGGCTCGTCACCCTCGGGCACGAAGCCAGGCTGATCGGCCTGAGGCGGCCGGTAGGGCTGCACCGGCTCGGGCGAAGCGAAGCGGTCGTTGATCGGCGGGAAATCGTCATCATCGTCCATTTCCTGCTGCTGACCGGGCTGGTCAGGGCGGAACTGGTTCTGCGGCTGCGCCGCCGCGACGATGCGGAAATAATGCTCGGCGTGCTGGAGATAATTCTCAGCCAGCACAGGGTCGCCGGACGATTGTGCGTCGCGGGCGAGCTGCAAATATTTCTCGGCCACATGGGCGGCGTTGCCGCGCACCTTTACGTCAGGGCCGTTGGATTCGAAGTTCCGGCTCAACGGGTTGACGTGCTTTCGCCCGCCATTGTTGTTGCTCCGGCCGCGCTGGCGGTTCTTGTTGTTGTTATTGTTGTTGTTATTCTGGTTTGGTCTCATTGGTCGCTACACGCCTTCAGAATGAGCCTAGTGAGGTTGTATGTTACAGGCCCGCTACGCCGCTGGCGCCCGACAGGGCGGCCCAAAAGGGCGGGATCTTGTCCGAGAGCTGTGCCGGCTGAACCACTTTTGGCTCATCACGTCAGGCAGGGGTCCATATCCGGGATACCCTTGCTGGCAATCCAGCATCGCCGATGAGCGGGTGGCCGTCACCTTGGCGCTCAATTCGCGCCGCTGACAGCACCAGGAAGCTAGCGGGTTCGCCCCCAATTTCCAAGCGGAAAATGCCCTCAGCGCGCCTTCTGGTTTCCCTTTCCTCAAGAATGGGAAGCGATGACCATCCGATCAAGCCCCGCCAGGTCCTTTTGCACCTCCACCCGCCCGAAGCCGGCCCGCGCGAAGATGCGGGTGACGGTTTCACCTTGATTCGAGCCGATTTCCAGCAGCACCAGCCCACCCGGGTTGAGCCGCCGCGCGGCCTGCGAGGCAATCGCGCGATAGGCCTCGAGCCCGTCCCAGCCGCCATCGAGCGCCAGCTTCGGGTCGAAAAGCCGCACCTCGGGCGAGAGCGTGCCGATCGTCTCGCTGGAGATATAGGGCGGGTTGGAAATGATCAGATCGAACAGCTCGGTGTGGGGCACGGCCTGCCACCAGGCGCCCTGCCGGAAATCGATTCGGCCCGCTACGTCATGGCGCTCGGCATTCTTCTTGGCGGCGGCCAGTGCTTCGTCGGCGATATCCGTGGCAACGATCTTGGATTTGGGTAGACCATCGGCAACCGCGATGGCGATGGCGCCCGACCCGGTGCCCAGATCGGCGATCTTGATCGAGCGTTTGGCTTCGCCGAAATGGATGGCTTCGGCCACCAGCATTTCGGTCTCGGGCCGCGGATCGAGCGTCGCCGCGTTGATATGGAAGCGAAGCCCCCAAAATTCGCGTTCACCCACGATGCGGCTGATCGGCTCGCCGGCAAGCCGGCGTTGCGCGAAGCGTTCGAGATCGGTCGCCCATTGTTCGGGGATCGTTTCCCGCTCGCGCCGGACCAGCGCCATGGCGTCGATGCCAAAGGCGATCTGCGCCAGGAGCCGTGCGTCGAGCTCGGGTGAATCCATGTCGGCGGCGCGGAAGCGGTCGCGCACGAGACGCCATGCGGTCCCGATGGTTACCGGCGGGTTCAGTTGACGCCCTCCATGGCAGCGAGTTGCGCGGCCTGGTTCTCGGTGATCAGCGCATCGATCAATTCGTCGAGGGCATCGCCGGCGACGACCTTGTCGAGCTTATAGAGCGTGAGGTTGATGCGGTGGTCCGTCACCCGACCCTGCGGGAAATTGTAGGTGCGAATGCGCTCGGAGCGATCGCCTGAGCCGACCTGTTCGCGGCGCTGATCGGCACGGGCCGTATCACGCGCATTGCGCTGCTCTTCATAGAGACGGGCCCGGAGCACGACCATCGCCTGGGCACGGTTCTGGTGCTGGGACTTCAGCGACGAAGTGACCACGATGCCGGAGGGCAGATGCGTGATGCGCACTGCAGAATCGGTGGTGTTGACGTGCTGACCGCCGGCGCCGGACGAGCGCATCGTGTCGATGCGGATGTCTTCGTTGCGGATCTCGATGTCGATGTCCTCGACTTCGGGCAGCACAGCGACGGTGGCGGCAGAGGTGTGGATGCGGCCCTGCGATTCTGTCGCCGGCACGCGCTGGACGCGATGCACGCCGGACTCGTATTTGAGCCGCGCATAGGCGCCCTTGCCGGAAATCTTGGCGATGACTTCCTTGTAGCCGCCCATTTCGCCGTCGGCCTCTTCCATCAGTTCGACGCGCCAGCCCTGGAGGTCGGCGTAGCGCTGGTACATGCGCAGCAGATCGCCGGCGAACAACGCTGCTTCGTCACCGCCGGTGCCGGCGCGCACTTCGAGAATGACGTTCTTTTCGTCGGCAGCATCCTTGGGCAGAAGCAGGATGCGGATTTCCTGCTCCATCGTTTCGACCCGGGGCTTCAGCTCCTGCATTTCGGCATAGGCCATTTCGGCCATTTCCTTGTCGCCGGAGCCGGCAAGCTCCTCGGCCGAGCGCAGATCGTCGATCGCCTTGCGCCAAACGATGATCGGCCGGACGACCGGCTCGAGCTCGGCATACTCCTTACTGAGCTTCACGAACTGCTCGGCCGAGGGGCCTGACGACAGCGCCGCTTCGACCGAGTCAAAGCGCTTCTCAAGCTGCGCGAGTTTGTCTTCGGGAAGGGACGGCATGGCTATTCGTGTTGCGCGATCACTTCATCAATCTCGCACTTTGCGAAATCGTACGAGTCATCCGAATAGCGCTTGGCGCTATTCGCGTAGTCCGCAACCTCGTTGTAGAAGGTTTTGAGCTTCTCAACGTAGTCATCGACGTCGTCGAAATAGCTGTCCAATTCCCACTGATCACAAGTGTGTTTTTGCGTGTAGGCATATGCCGAAAGGCAATAGGGAACGTCCGGGCGCTCATAGGAACCTGGCGGGGTGGGAGGCGAGCTGTAGAATGACGGTTGAGAGCAGTATGCGTATGCGGATGGCGCAAATAGAAACGAAAACAGCATCGTAGCGACCGGAAGTTTCAAATCACCAGCCCCTGTTTCTCGGCCAGATCAAGTAGCAGCTCGCGTACGCCGACGCCCGACTGGCCTTCGCTGAGCGCCGCCGCGACGGCCTCGCGAATGGGCATCAGATCCATGCCGAGGATCATTTCCTTGATCGGGCCGATGGAGGGCGGCGACATCGACAGGCGCGTCATGCCGATGGCCATCAACGCCAGGGATTCGATGGTACGCCCCGCCAGCTCGCCGCACATGGTGATCGGCACATTGTACCGGCGCGCCATATCGACGATGTGACGGAGCGCGCGAAGACGCGGCAGCGCGATGGGGTCATAGGCCTTCGACACGCGATTGTTGGCGCGGTCGGCGGCGTTGAGGAACATGATGAGATCGTTGGAGCCGATCGAGACGAAATCGCACTCCGGCAGCACGCGATCGAGTTCGAACAGCAGCGAGGGCACCTCGACCATCGCGCCGACCTTGAGATCGGATGGTGGCGTGCCGCCGGAGCGGATCAGGCGGTCCAGCTCGAGCTTGATGACGCGCTTGGTCTCGACATACTCCCAGGTCTCGGTGACCATGGGCACGAGGATTTTCATCGGTCCGCCATCGGCGGCGGCGAGCAGGGCGCGGACCTGCGTCCGCAGCAGGCCGGGCCGGTCGAGCGCGAGGCGCAGCGAGCGGAAGCCCATGGCCGGGTTCTCTTCGGGCGCCGAGCGCAAATAGGGAATGACCTTGTCGCCCCCGATATCGAGCAAGCGGAAGACGATTGGCTTGCCTTCGCTGAGCCGGATAGCCTCGCGGTAGAGCGCGATCTGCTCCTGCACCTTGGGCAGGCGCGAGGCGATCATGAATTGCAGTTCCGTGCGGAACAGCCCGACGCCCGACGCGCCGGTATCGTTCAGCATATGGAGATCGGCGACCAGGCCCGAATTGTGCAGGAGCGTGATGGCGATGCCGTCCTTGGTGACGGACGGCGTGTCTTTCAGCTCGAGATAATGCGCGCGCCGCTTGGCCCCGAGCCGGACCTTGTCGACATATGTCTGTTCGAGCTCGGGCGTGGGCCTGAGATGCACGCTGCCGGCGGGTCCATCGACGATGATGTTGTCGCCATTCTCCGACATCGAGACGATGTTCTGCGCCTGTCCCACGGCGACGAGGCCGAGCGATTTGGCGACGATAGCGACATGGGCGGTCGAGCCGCCCTCCTCGAGGACGATGGCGCGGAGACGGGTGCGATCGTATTCGAGCAGTTCGGCGGGGCCCATATTGCGGGCGACGAGAATGGCGTTCTCTGGCAGCTCGCGCGGTGACAAGGTGTCGCCGCCACTGGTCAGGACGCGCAGCAGCCGATTGGCGAGATCGTCAAAATCGTGCAGCCGGTCGCGGATATAGGGATCGGTCGAACGCAGCATGCGGGCGCGCGTGTCGTTCTGGACCCGCTCGACTGCGGCCTCCGCCGTGAGGCCGTTGGCGATCGCCTCGTTCAGGCGGTCGACCCAGCCGCGATCATTGGCAAACATGCGGTAGGTTTCGAGGATGTCGTAATGCTCGGTGCCCGAGACCATGTCACCATGGGCGAGCATGTCGTCGATCGACAGTCGCATCGTCGCGAGCGCGGCCTCAAGGCGCGTGGCCTCCTGCTCGGTGTCTTCGGCAATGAAATTGGTGACGACGACGCGCGGGTCGTGCAGCACCACTTTGCCAAGGGCGATACCATCGGTGAAGCTCTGGCCGGTGAAGGTGCGCGGACGGCGGAGGTCGATGTCCTGGCCCGGCTTGATCAGCGAGTCGAAATCCGACGTCGCGATCATTTCGGCGAGGATCGTCGCCGTGGTCAGCATCGCCTCGGTTTCGTCCTCGCCATAGCGCCGGCTGTCGCGGTTCTGCACCACGAGGACGCCCAGCGTCTGCCCGGCGCGCAGCACCGGCACGCCGAGGAAGGCATTGAACGGATCTTCGCCGGTTTCCGGGCGATAGGCGAAGGCCGGATGCGCCGGGGCGTTTTCGAGGCTGAGGGGCTCGGCCTGGGCGGCAATAAGGCCCACGAGGCCCTCGCCCAGCCGCAGCGTCGTCATGTGGACGGATTCGCGCTTCAGGCCGAAAGTAGCGAACAGCTCAAGCGCGCCGTCATCGCGCAAAACGTAGAACGAGCACACATCGGTGTGCATATTGGTGGCGATGAGGGTGACGATCTTGTCGAGGCGATCCTGCGACGCCAGAGGCTCCGCCATGGTTTCGCGCAGCTGCCGAAGCAGGACGCGCGGCCCGCTGATCGCTGTCGCCATACCAGTTCGCGGCCCCGCACCGCCTCCCGCAAGCACTGCAAGGGGCGGTTTTCCGCCTCGCAATGCGCCCAACTTTGGACGGCCGGGAAACTGCTACCTCAGGCGCCCGGCTTGTCGAGTCCGTAATACGTATGGAGGGCCCGAACCGCAAGCTCGGCATATTCGTCATCGATCAACACCGAGGTCTTGATTTCGGACGTGGTGCTCAGCTGGATATTTATGCCCTTGTCGGCCAAGGCCTTGAACATGCTGGCCGCGACGCCCGCATGGTTGCGCATGCCGACGCCCACAACGGAGACCTTGGCGCCGCCTTTGGACCCGTTGATCCGATCGTAATCGATGTGTCCGGACGCCTTCGCAGCTTCAATCGCCTTGACCGACTTGTCATACTCGTTGTCGGGCACGGTGAACGTGATGTCGGTGACGGAGCCGTCTTCCGAGATGTTCTGGACGATCATGTCGACGACGATGGATTCATCGGCCAGAGCGCCGAACACCGCCGCGGCGACGCCCGGCTTGTCCTTGACGTCGCGCAACGTGATCTTGGCCTCGGCCTTGGCGAGCGTCACGCCCGAAACGATCTGCTTTTCCATGATCTCATCCTCATCGCATACAAGCGTACCGGGTACGCCCGGGGTTCCGTCGGGAGCAATCTGCGGCGCGTCGGGATCGTCGAAAGTCGAGCGGACGACGAGCCGCACCTTGTGCGCCATCGCCATCTCGACCGAGCGGATCATCAGCACCTTGGCGCCGAGCGACGCCATTTCGAGCATTTCCTCGAAGGCGACCTTGTTGAGCCGCTTGGCCTTGGGATCGATGCGGGGGTCGGTGGTGTAGACGCCGTCGACGTCCGTATAGATGTCGCACCGGTCGGCGCTCACGGCCGCTGCGATGGCCACGGCGGACGTATCCGAGCCGCCCCGGCCAAGCGTGGTGATGCGGCCTGTTTCGGGGACAATGCCCTGGAATCCGGTGATGACAGGGACCCAGCCCTCCTTCATCCGCGCATCCAGCTCAGTGGGGATGATCTCCATGATCCGCGCCGCGCCATGCGCGTCGTCGGTATGGATCGGCACCTGCCAGCCCTGGAACGAGCGCGCCTGGACGCCCATCTCGCTGAGGACGATCGCCATCAGTCCGGCAGTGACCTGCTCGCCCGAGGCAACGACGGCATCATATTCGCGCGCATCGTGGAGCTTGGAGCCTTCATTGACCCAGCCGACCAACTCATTGGTCTTGCCCGACATAGCCGAAACGACCACCGACACTTCATTGCCGGCGTCGACCTCGCGCTTCACATGGCGCGCCGCCTGCCGGATGCGCTCGACATTGGCGACGGACGTGCCGCCAAATTTCATTACGATACGAGCCAATTCTGCTCCTCGACGCCGGGCCAGAACCCAGCGGTACGCTTAAGATTTCGGCGGGGACATGCCACAAAGCCATGTTTCAGGCAACTGCGCCACGCCGATTCAGCTTGAGAACAAAACAGGAACGATGTATCATGCGCAACCAATCTGAGGAGTGCGATGATGAGTAACGATGCCAAGCCGACGCGCGTCAGCCTGCTGCCGGTGCTGCGCTATAGTGACTGTACAGCGGCACTGAGATTCCTGACCGAAGTGTTCGGCTTCACGGAAGGCATGTCGTTCCGCGACGATGCGGGCAAGGTGGTGCACGCCGAGCTTTGGTTCGGCAATGGCGGTATGATGATCGGCCCGGTCGCCGATACGCCGTTCGGCAAATTCATGCGCCAGCCCGGCGAGGCCGGCGGCGTCACGGCCAGCCTCTTCCTCGTCGTGAGCGACCCGGACACCCATCACGCCCGCTCGCAGGCAGCGGGATTCGAGATCCTGTTACCGCTGCGCGACGAGCCGTATGGCAGCCGCGAATATTCGGTGCGCGATCCCGAGGGTCACATCTGGACGTTCGGCACCTATGACGCGGCGGCCAACAAGGCCTGAGGCAATGCGTGCCTTTTCGCTGCCGCTCGCGGGCGGTATAAGAAGGGCATGACCGACACCACCATCGACGCCGACGAGATCGCCAAGTTTTCGGCCATGGCCGACGATTGGTGGGACCCCAATGGCAAGTTCAAGCCGCTGCATAAATTCAATCCGGTGCGGCTGGCCTACATTCGCGACTGGACGCTGAAGCATTTCGGCCGCGACGAAACGCAACGCCGGCCGCTCGAGGGGCTGAAGCTGCTCGATATCGGCTGCGGTGGCGGGCTCCTGACCGAACCGCTGACGCGGCTGGGCGCCACAGTCACCGGCATCGATGCGGGCGAGAAGAACATCGCGGTGGCCAAGCTCCACGCCGAGCGCATGGGGCTTGCGATCGACTACCGCGCCACCACGTCGGAAGCGCTAGCGGCCGAGGGCGCGCGCTTCGATATCGTGCTCAATATGGAGGTGGTCGAGCACGTCTCGAACGTGCCGCTCTACATGAAGAGCTGTGCCGATCTGGTGGCGCCGAATGGCCTGCTGTTCTCGGCGACGATCAACCGGACGGCGCGGGCGCTGGCCTTCGCCAAATTCGCCGCTGAGTATGTGCTGCGCTGGCTGCCGCCGGGCACGCATGACTGGAACAAGTTTCTGACGCCAGATGAGCTTAAGGCGCTGATCACCCGCAATGGACTGAAGGTCGCCGACGAGACCGGCGTGGTCTTTCATCCGCTGGCAGATGAATGGCGGAAGAGCCGCGACATGGGCATCAACTATATGGTGCTGGCGGAGCGAAGCTAAGGCCGACCGATCAGCGGCGCCTGCCTGCCCTTGGCGGGCGCAGCACGAAGACCAGCAGTGGCGCGTAGGCCAGCTGCCAGAGCGCGCCGAGCCAGAGGATGGCGCTGTTGCTGACTGCCAGGTTGAAGAACGGCATGGCGGCGATGAAAGCGGCGACGATCGCGAGGAGCAGTGCGGCTGCACCGATGCGTGTAGCGGTCGCGGCATTTCTTGGCCCGAGACCGAGCAGTGGGAAAGCTGCGAGAGATACCGCAGCGCCAACGAGGCCGGCTACGGCACAGACAATGATCTCCTCGAGATCGATCTTGGTCGGATCGGCCCGCAGCGGCGCGATGCTGGCGATGCCGAGGAACGCGCCGAGCCCGAAGGCCGCGACGAACGCGGCGATCAGCAGGCCGCCCTTCCACCACGGCAGGACACCGGCCCGCCAGAACAGGATCGCCAGCGGCAATGCAAAGAGCGCGACGCCGGGGACCAGCGCGTAGTACCCCGCGACGAGATTTGGATCGATGCCCGCCAGCAGCGCCGCGCCGATGGCTGTTACGACTGCGGAGCCGAGTCCGGTTACAGCGATGCTCGAATAGCTCGGCATGCGTGGGCCTTTGGGCGCCGGCATCGCCGCACTCTCGCCCGCAAGGTCGGGCCGCCCGACATGATGGCCGATGGCCACCAGGACGCGTTGCCAGGTCGCCTGGTCGGCGGCGTCGGGCGTCCAGCCGATCAGCGACTCGGTGTGGATTGTGTTCCAGGGCGGATCGAGATCGGCGCGCTCGAGCAGCACCGGCACCAGCCGCTCGCGGGTCTTGCCGATCGACGCCTCGCCAATGACCCAGCCATGCTTGTCGCCGCCATGCGCGAAGCAATCGTCGCTCCAGCACACGAGGACGCATTTGGCGCTGCGCACCTCATTGCTGATTTCGGCAGAGAAGCTGCTGCCCGCCTCGAGTTCGGCATCGAACCAGACGTCGAGGCCGAGGGCGCGGAGTGCGGCCGCGATCTCTTCGACGCGATGGCGGAGGCGGCGTTTGTAGGAGATGAAGACGTCACTCATGGCGGCGGAGTGTAACCGAACCCCGCCGCCTGAGAAGTCAACGGAGCGGCGCCGCTGGCTCGTTGGCAGAATTATTCGAGCGACCGCGAACCGTTTTGCCGTTCCGGCGCCTCTTGTTGTCATAACCAACAGGAGTGCCCAATGTTTTATCGCAAGAATCTCTACAGTTGGGAGCAGATCGCCCGGATCGTCGCGGGCGCTGCGATGATCGGTGGCGGTTTGTACTTTCTGCCGGGCTGGCAGGGGTGGCTGGTGGCCGCCAGCGGACTGGCCCTCGCCGTCACCGGTGTCTTCGGCTATTGCCCGGCCTGTGCCATGATCGGCCGGAAACCGGTCGACGGAGCGTAATGCCAAGCACCGACCTCATCGCCGCGGCGCAAGCAGGCGACGCGGCAGCGATCGACGCGCTGCTGGCGCAGAGCCAGCCGGACATACGGCGCTACGCGCGGTCGACGTGTTCGGCGGCCGACGTCGACGATGCGGTGCAGGATGCGCTCTGCATGCTGCACCGCCACATCGGCAGGCTGCGCGCGGTCACGGCGTTCTCGGGCTGGATGTTCGCGATCGTCCGCCGCGAATGCATCCGGCTCGCCAAACGCACTCTCGGTGCGCAGCCGCTTGAGGCTATTGAGGATGATCTGCGGTTTTCGGTGCGACCGGCGCCTGAGTTGCGGCTCGATCTGGCCAATGCCATCGGCTCGCTGCCCGACCATTATCGAACCGTGCTGCTGTTGCGCGATGTAGAGGAACTGACGATTGCCGAGATTGCTCAGCGCCTAGCGGCGACGCGCGAGACGATAAAGGCCCGGCTGCATCGCGCCCGGGCCCTGGTCAGAGAATATCTCGACCGGTGATTAGTTATGCTCTTCCTTGACGCTCGGCAGCGGCATGAAGTCGATACCGTCCTCTACGAGCGCGGCGATCTCTTCCTTCGTCGCCTCGCCATAGATGCCGCGCTGATCGACTTCCTTGAAGTGGATCTTGCGGGCTTCGTCGGCGAATTTGTCGCCGACATAGTCGGCTTCGCTGGTGACCTTGTTGCGCAGCGCCAGCATCGCGTCGCGCAATTGCTGATGCTGGGGATGGCCCATCGACAGGGATACCTTTTCGCCGTCGGTACGGGCAATCGACGGCGCCATGATGGCCTTGTCGACATTGGTCGTGAGGCAGATCGGGCAGGTCACAAGGCCGCGCAGCTTCTGGCCGTCATAGGCGGCGGCATTGGAGAACCAGCCGTCGAATTTGTGGGATCTGTCGCAAACAAGCGAGTAGTGGATCACGCCGAAATACCTCTCAAGCGCTCAGCTTGCGCCCGTTGGGTTAACGGATAGCGAAAATGGACGGGCGTTCGCAAGTGCCGGAACACGCCCACGGGCCTCGGCCACAGCTTTGATGTCGATGTCGGCGACGAGGACGCCGGCCCCCTCACCGCCCAACCGGCCGAGGATGTTGCCCCAGGGATCGACGATCATCGAGTTGCCATAGGTGGCGCGGCCGTTCTGATGCTGGCCGGCCTGTGCCGCGGCGATGACGAAACAGCCGGTTTCGATGGCCCGGGCCCGCAGCAGGATTTCCCAATGCGCCTCGCCGGTGGGCACGGTGAAGGCCGCCGGGACCGCGATCAGTTCGGCGCCAGCCTCGGCAAGCGTGCGGTGGAGGATGGGGAAGCGCACATCGTAGCAGATGGTCATGCCAAGCTTGATCCCTGCCGCCTCAGTCACTACCGCGCTGTCGCCACCCGCATAGGTCTCACTTTCGCGATACTCGCGGACGCCAGGGAGCGTCGCGTCGAACAAATGGATCTTGTCGTAGGTCGCGGCGACCGAACCATCCGGCCGGAACAGCACGGAGCGATTGGCGAAACGGCCGTCGGGCAGTGCGACGGCGAGTGAACCGAGATGGAGGAACAAGCCTGTTTCCAATGCGATGTGGGCACAGCGCGCGATGGCGGGATTGTTATCCCAGGGCCCGGCCACGGCGCGAAGGCCGTCGCGATTTTCGGCGAAGACGATGCTGACTTCGGGGCTGAGGGCGTATTGGGCGCCCTGCCCCGCGGCCTCGCGGGCCAATGCCGCGAGCGCATCAAGATTGGGTCCCGGCGCCGTGCCAGAATTCATCTGCAGAGCGGCGACCCGCACCGGTCAGGCCAGCAAGGGATCGAGCTGGCCGCGCCGCTCGAGCGCAGCGATATCGTCGTAACCGCCGACATGGTGCTCACCTACGAAGATCTGTGGCACGGTGCGGCGGCCATTGGCGCGCTGGACCATGCCCATGCGCAAATCGGGGTCGGTGACGTCAATTTCCTCGTAGGGCACGCCCTTGTCGTCAAGCAGCGCCTTGGCGGCGTTGCAATAGGGGCACCATCCGGTGGTGTAGATCTGGACCTTGTTCATTTTGGATCCGGTCATTGTGTATCGATCTATATGGGGTCTTTTGCGGTGGGCACAACAGGACGTTTCGCCTTGATCTGGCCGATCCGCTCAGCATCTTCGGCCTGCAGATAGCGGCCGCGCTCTAGGATTTCGAGCTGGTACTCGCGATAGGTGAGCCCCAGCGCCTCCGCCTTCGTGGCACGACGGATCGCGGTTTCGACAGGGACGGATTTGAACGCGGCCTCGCTGGCAGTCCGCCACGCGAAGTAGGTCGTGATACCGCCGGCACCCCATTCGGGGATGTGCTCGTCGAGCGGCGGGCCGCCATTGTGGCCAATGCCGGCGATCTCGCTGCCGGAGATTTCGGTTGGCCGCTGCCAGAACATGCGGCGGAAGCGAGCGGGCCGGTTGATGCGTGAATCGCCCATGGCTCAGACCATATCGATGGCGCCGATGACGACGCGCGCAAAACTGATGACATCGATGGCTCCGGCGCCGCCGGCTTTGAGGGCACGGGTCATCGATTTGACGGTGGAGCCGGTGGTGATCACGTCATCGACGATGATGACCCTGCGCCCCCTGAGGCGACGGAGCATATCGGGATGGGCGGCGAACGCCGCCGCGACATTGCGCTGACGGGCATCGGCCGACAGGCCCACCTGCTGCCGGGTCCGCCGTTTGCGGCGCACCAGCGCCGGATCGACCGGCAGGCCGGTGAGTTTGCCAAGCGCCCGCGCCAGTTCGATCGACTGGTTGTAGCGTCGCGACAATTGCCGCGTGGGGTGGAGCGGCACTGGCACGAGTACGGCATCAGCGCCCCAGAGCTCGCTGCCTGCCGGCACCATAAGGCGCGCACACAACCGGGCCAGTTCAGGCCGGTCGCCATATTTGAGCTTGCCGACCAGCGCCCGCGCCACGTCGTTGTAAATGACCGCTGAGCGCGCCCGATCGAATGGCGGCGGGTCGGCGATGGCCTCGGCGGAGCGTGCGTCGGGGCCGATCGATACCTCGAACGGCAGGCCGAGCACCGGGCAGAGTGGCGCGGTAATCGGACGAAGCTGGCGGAAGCAATCCGAACACAGCGTGTCGGCGGTGGCCACCGGGCGGTCGCAGCCGAGGCAGACGGGCGGGTAGAGTTGGTCTAGCAGCACGCCGCCCAGCCATTTGAGTGGCCGGGTCACACTGGTTTTGACAAGCGATGCACCCATCTCCATAAGGCCATCCTGCCATCGCCGACCGGTCCCGCCAATGCCTCACAGCCCAGTTGCGCCTAAAGTCTTCGATCGGCCGCTGATCGCCCGGCATCTGGCGCGCCGTCCCCCCGACCGCGACGACTTCGTCACCAAGCTCGTGCTCGCCGATCTGGCCGAACGGCTCGGCACGGTGACTCGTGAATTCAAACAAGCGATCATCCTGTCGCCGGACGCGTCGGTGTTGCCGCTCGGCGGGCACAGCGCCAGTGGCCCGCTGCGATTTCAGCGCGCGTCGACCATCGTGCCCGTGGCCGGCGTGCCGCTGGTCGACCCCGAAGCGCTGGATTTGCCGGCGCGGGGCTACGATCTCATTGTATCGATTTTTGACCTCGATGTGGTTGACGATGTGCCGGGGTTCCTGGCACGGGCGCGGGCCCATCTCCGCGGCGACGGATTGTTCCTTGCGGCGGCGATCGGCGGCGACAGCTTTACCGAGCTGCGCGAAGCCTTCCTTACGGCCGATGCCGATGTGAGCGGCGGCGCCTTCCTGCGGGTGGCGCCGTTCATTCCGCTGAGCGAGGCGGCCGGGCTGCTGCAGCGCGCCGGGCTGGCGCTGCCGGTGAGCGATGTCGAGACGCACACGGTGCGCTATCAGACGCCGCTGTCGCTGATGCGCGAACTGAAGATGCTGGGTGCGTCAAACCCGCTGGCCGACCGACCGCACAAGATGGCGACGATGAAGCTGATCCGGGCCGCCAGTACGGCCTATGAGAATCTGGCGTCGGACCTCGATGGGCGGGTGCGCGCGACGCTTGAGATCGTATGGATGAGCGGCTGGGCTCCGCATGACAGCCAGCAGAAGCCGCTGAAGCCGGGCAGCGCGCAGATCAGCCTCGCATCGGTGCTGGGCAAGAACTAGAACGTTGTATTAAGTGCGTTCGATGTGCGGGTGTCGACATAGCCGAACAGCCCTTTGAGGCTGTTGCCGAAAATGATGAACGCGGCAATGGCAGCGACGCCGATCAGCGCGGCCATCAGCCCATACTCGATGGCGGTGGCGCCATCCTCGTCGGCGGCAAAACGCTGCAGCAATCCGATCATCACGCCCTCGCCTACAGCAGATCGCACAAGGGAGCGATCAGTGGTTCGTCTGCCGGTGGCATGGGGTAGTCGCGCAGCAATTGCGGTCTGACCCATTTGAGGGCCGAATGCTCCCGCGGCTCCGGCACGCCCTGCCATTTGCGGCAGACGAAAAGTGGCATCAGAAGATGAAAGCTTTCGTAAGAGTGCGACGCAAACGTTAACGGTGCGAGACAGGCGGTCTGGGTCGAAATCCCCAGCTCTTCCTCGAGTTCGCGGATCAGGGCGGCCTCGGGAGATTCACCGGGTTCGAGCTTGCCGCCAGGGAATTCCCACAGCCCGGCGAGCTGCTTGCCCGGCGGCCGTTGTGCGATCAGGACCCGGCGATCGGCATCGACCAATGCGCAGGCGACGACGAGGAGGATCTTGTGTTCGCTCATACGGCCATCTGCGGCGGGTAGCGATAGACGTAATCATATTGGTGGCGGTAGCCGAGCTTGCCATAGAGGGCGAGCGCGGGCGTATTTTCGGCTTCGACGTTGAGCGCTGCGAACCGTGCGCCGGCATGGTGCGCCCAGGCGAGGCCGGTGCGCATCATGGCGGTGGCATAGCCCTTGCCGCGCTGCGTGATGTCGGTGACGACATTGCCGGTGATGACGACATTGTCGCCGATGGCCATTAGAGCGGAGGCGACAGGATTGCCGTCGGAATCGCGCTGGATGAGGCCAACCGCTGGCACTTCGAGAGCGCCGAGCAGCGCCTTGAGCTTGTCCATCGTCTCGTCGTCGAGACGCTTCAACGTCCGCTGCACGGCGAGAAATTCTTCGTCGTGCACGCCGCGCACTTCGCCATGCAGATCGCTCTCATGCGCTTCGAGTTCCATCGCATAGAGATGGCTGTGCGAGACTTCGGTCCAGCGCTGATCGTCGAGCGCGGCACGCAGATTCGGCCCAGTCAGGAGATTGATGCGAAAAATCGGCGGCAGGCCGCGCGCTTCGAACCAGTCGCGCGTCTGGCTGATCCGCTGTTCGACATTGCTGTCATCGGCGGGGTCGAAGCATTGCGCAGAATTGGCGCGCTGGGTGTAGCCGAGCGACGCGCGTCGCACCCATGAGCCATCCCATTCGACGTCGATCCCGGGCCAGGCCTTGAGGCCGGCACGTTCGATCTCGAGTGGAGTGGGAAGGGTCACGATCAGCTCCGGTAGCTGCCATTGATGTCGATGTAGCCATGCGTGAGATCGCAGGTGTAGACCGTCGCGGTGCCGCTGCCGAGGCCGAGCGCGACACGGAGATCCAGTTCCTCATTCTTCATATAGGCGGACGTCGCGGCCTCGTCGTAGGACGCTGCGCGCTCACCGTTTTCAGCGAGCGTATTATCGCCGAAGGCGATCGAGAGCTTATCGCGGTCGGCCGGCTCGCCCGCCTTGCCGACGGCCATGACGACACGTCCCCAATTGGCGTCCTCGCCAGCGATCGCGGTTTTGACGAGGGGCGAATTGGCGATCGATTGCGCGATGCGGAAGGCGCTCTCATCGGAGACGGCACCCGCGACGGTGACGGTCACCATCTTGGTCGCGCCCTCGCCGTCTCGAACGACGAGGATGGCGAGCTCGTGCAGCACATCGCCGAGCGCCTCGGCGAACGCGGCGGCGCGCGGATCGTCGGCGGAGCTGATGGGTTCGATCGCGGCTTTGCCGGTGGCGAAGACGAGGCAGGTGTCTGACGTCGAGGTGTCGCTATCGACGGTCACCGCATTGAACGAGCGCTGGATCAGCGGCTGGAGCAAGCCCTGTAGAACGCCGCTCGCAATCGGCGCATCGGTGAAAATGAAGCTCAGCATCGTCGCCATTGAGGGCGCGATCATGCCCGAACCCTTGGCGATGCCGGCGATCGACACGGTGATGCCATCGAAATCGACGGTGGCAGTGGCGATCTTGGCGTAAGTGTCGGTGGTCATGATCGCCTTGGCGGCGTCCATCCACGGCCCGGTGCTGAGACGCGTCGACATCTCTTTGGTTGCCCGGGCGAACTTTTCGGGATCGAGCGGCTCGCCGATGACACCGGTCGAGGCGAGGAAGATTTCGGACGGCTCGACGCCGAGGGCGTCGGCGGCGTGGCGCGACGAGACCTCGACCGTGTGCCTGCCCTTCATGCCGGTGAAGGCGTTGGCATTGCCCGAATTGACCAGCAGCCCGCGCGCTATCCCGCCCTTCAGATTTTCCCGGCACCAGTCGACCGGCGCCGACGGACATTTGGAAGAGGTGAAAACGCCGGCGACCGTCGTGCCGGGATCGAAGGCCGCGAGCAGCACATCGGTGCGGTTCTTGTACTTGATGCCGGCCTCGGCGGTGGCAAAGCGGACGCCAGCGATTTCCGGCAGGTCGGGGTAGGTTTTCGGGGCGAGGGGAGAAACCGGATGGGCCATGTCGCAATGCCTTCTGCTGTTGAATGCCCAATGCCCGATGTTGATGACGGGCGCAAGGCGAGCGGAGGTGCCCGACAGCCTGACGGCTTCGGGGTTCAGCTTGCCGCAGGGGTCCTTGTTTGCGCTCTGGCCTTGGCGCTCCATAGGGGAGCACCAAGTCCAACCGCTGTTGGACCCGCGGGCGGA
>JBDSHC010000159.1:0-15098 GCA_039918675.1 Devosia sp. | reverse complement strand
CACGACCATGCCATAGGTCCCGCCGGAAAAGCGCCCGTCGGTGATCAGACCAACCGAATCACCCAAGCCAGCGCCAATGATCGCGGAGGTCGGCGCCAGCATCTCGCGCATACCGGGACCGCCCTTGGGCCCCTCGTAGCGGATGACGAGAACCTCGCCCTCCTTGTAGGTGCGGTTGTTCACCGCCTCAAAGCACAGCTCTTCATTGTCGAAGACGCGGGCCGGGCCGACGAAGCGCAGGGTCTTCAGACCCGCCACCTTCACGATGGCCCCATCGGGGGCGAGATTGCCGCGCAGCGACACGACGCCGCCGGTGGGCGAGATCGGATTGCTGGTGGCGCGGATCACGTCCTGCTCGGTGTTGAACTTCACCTTGGCGAGGTTCTCGGCAATGGTCTTGCCAGTGACGGTCATGCAGTCGCCATGGAGGAAGCCGCCGTCGAGCAGCGCCTTCATCACCAGCGGGATGCCGCCAGCCTCGAAGAGATCCTTGGCAACGTATTTTCCGCCCGGCTTCAGATCGCCGATATAGGGCGTGCGTTTGAAGATCTCGCCGACGTCGAACAGGTCGAACTCGATTCCAGCTTCATGTGCCATCGCCGGCAGATGCAGCGCCGCATTGGTCGAGCCGCCGGTGGCGGCGACGGTCATCGCAGCATTCTCGAAGGCCTTGCGCGTGACGATGTCGCGCGGACGGAGCTGCACTTTCAGCAGTTCCATCACCTGCTCGCCAGCGGCGGTGCAGAGCGCATCACGGATTTCATACGGGGCCGGTGCGCCGCAGCTATAGGGCAGCGCGAGGCCGATGGCCTCGGCGACCATGGCCATCGTGTTGGCCGTGTACTGCCCGCCGCACGAACCGGCGGACGGGCACGCAACGCGCTCCAGTTCGTCGAGAGTTGCGTCGTCCATCTTGCCGACGGAGTGGAGGCCGACGGCTTCGAAGAGATCCTGCACGACCACGTCGCGGCCGCGGAAGCGGCCCGGGAGGATCGAACCGCCATAGATGAAGATCGACGGCACGTTGAGGCGGATCATCGCCATCATCATGCCGGGAAGGGATTTGTCGCAGCCGGCCATGGCAACGAGACCATCATAGGAATGGCCGCGCATCGTCAGTTCGACCGAATCGGCGATGACGTCGCGCGAGGCCAGCGACGACTTCATGCCGGCATGGCCCATGGCGATACCGTCGGTGACCGTGATGGTGGTGAACTCGCGGCCAGTGCCGTGGTTGGCGGCAACACCTTTCTTCACGGCCTGCGCCTGGCGCTGCAGCGAGATATTGCACGGGGCCATCTCATTCCAGGCCGTCGCCACGCCGATCAGGGGCTGGTGAATCTGAACGTCGCTCAAGCCCATGGCGTAGAGATACGACCGGTGCGGCGCCCGCTCGGGGCCCTCCGTCACATGCCGGCTCGGCAGCTTCGATTTATCGAAATAGTTGCTGTCCATCTTCCCAATTCCCCCTGATCTTCCGCACTTTAGAGCGCTTCAAAAGTAAGCGCATTAAGGCGCGGCCCGATCAGGGCGCAAGGGCGGAACAGGCCAGTCCGGTACGCTCAGGACCTCCTCGATCCCATCGCGCCAAGCCATGCGTCCGCCGTGTCTCGTCCTCGCCCTCGTTTGGGGAGACATTGTGGCGTCGGCGGTGTCCAAATGGTTGCTGAACGGCAGATGAATGGGATTCAAAACTGCCTGTTGCAGATTCGACACATAGGCGCGCGGCTGTGGGTTTTTGATGGCGGGCTGAGTGTAGGATGCCGCCCGCGTTGGGGCTGGCGCCTCCTCCCCCTTGAGGGGAGGATAGTGAAGCTTGGCCGAAGGCCTAGCGAAACTGAGGCGGGGGTTAAGCCACACGCACCGAGTTTGGTGCCAACCCCCACCCTCAATCCCTCCCCTCAAGGGGGAGGGAGGCCAACCCGCAGCGGCCGACTGCGGGCTACAGCCACTTCACCTTGCGCATCAGGACATAAAGGCCGACGCCGATCGCGGCGAGAAGTACCGCGACGACCCAGAACGCGTGCGGGTTGTCGGAGAACGGGATGCCGGCGACGTTCATGCCGAGGATGCCGGAGATGACGGTCAGCGGCAGCAAGATCACGGTGACGGCGGTGAGCAGGAGCATGGTCTTGTTCATCTGCTCGGCGCGGGTGTCGAGGATTTGCTCGTGGACCAGCACGGCGCGTTCGCTGAGCGCCTGCAGCTCGTCGCCGAGCCGCGCGGTACGGGCCGAGGCCTCGCGCAGACGGATGCGGTCGCGGGCCGAAAAGAAGGACAAATCCTCGATTTCGAGCGTGTTGAGCACATCGCGCTGCGGCCAGATCAGGCGGCGGAAGGCGATGAGGTTGCGGCGGAGATGGGCGAGCTTCGAGCGAATTTCGAGATTGCGCTCGGCCATGAGGTTTTCCTCGATCGAGTCGAGGCTGTCGCCCAGATGCTCGATCAACGGCTCCATCCGATCCGCAGCGCGCAGGCCGAGGCGGGCAACGAGGTCGGCTGGGCTGAGGGGCGCGTGATGACTTTGCTGCCATTGCGTGACGCCGAGGAACTCCGGAATGTTGAGCTCGGACGAGACGATCACCCTGCCCTTTTCGAGCCACAGGCTGAGTAACTGCCTGCCGACATCCTCGGGTGAGGCACCGGGGCGCGGCACGCGCAGGATCACCATCGCCTTGTCTTCGAGCACGACGCAGCGCGTGCGCGTCGACGGCACCGAGATCATGTCGGAGTTGAAATCGCCCAGTTCCTCGCGCAGCCACACCTTAAACTCCGGCGAGCGCGAATTGCCGGCGACGAGCACGAAGCCCTTGGCCGGCGCGTCGTGCGGCTGGGCTTCCTCTTCTTCGGTCAGCCGTTTGACGCCACCCCGCCCGTCGAAGACCACAACGCTCATCCAGTCTTTGACTGGGGGGCGTTCCTTCTTTTCGGGCGCGGCAGCGGCCATCAGCTCAACCTGGCAAGCGCCGCTGCGAGGCGTTCCCGGCGCGCAATCGCATCCCTGCGCCGCTCATGTTGCTCTTCGATGACTTCGGGCTTCGCCTTGGCAACGAATTGCTCGTTGCCGAGCTTCTTGTCGATCTTTTCGACCTCGGAATCTTCCTTGGCCATTTCCTTGCCGAGCCGCGCCCGCTCAGCCGCGAGATCGATGACGCCGGCCAAGGGCAGCGCGAAGGTCGCTTCGCCCAGCACGATCTGCGCCGAGCCCGACGGCACATCGCTGCCATAGGTGACGTCTTCAAGACGGGCGAGACGGATCAGCGACTGGAGCTGGCTTTCGACCCGGATGCCGGTCTCTTCCCCGGACCCAACGATGATCAGCGGAATTTTGGCGCCAGCAGGCACGTTCATTTCGGTGCGCACCGAGCGGATGCCGGAGACGGCGTCGATCAGCCAGGTCATTTCGGCGTCGGCCTGCTTGTCTTCGAGGCCGCTGAGCTTGGGCCATTCGGTGAGCACAAGCAGGTTTTCGCGCGCCGGGCCTGTCTTGCCGGTCTCGCCCCAAAGCTCTTCGGTGACGAAGGGCATGAACGGATGAAGGAGCTTTAGAATCTGGTCGAGCGCCCAGGCTGCAGTCGCCTGCGTTTCCTGCTTCTCGGCCGGCAGCTCGCCGGTGAGGATTGGCTTCGCGAGCTCAACGTACCAGTCGCAATAGATGCCCCAGACGAAGTCGTAAGCGGCATTGGCGGCTTCGTTGAACTTGTACTCGCCGATCTTGCCGCCGACATCGGCAGCGGCGCGTGCGGTGGCGCCAATGATCCAGCGATTGACCGGCAGATTGACCTTGCGGGGATCGAAGCCGGCTTTGCGGGCGCAGCCGTTCATCTCGAGGAAGCGGGCGGCGTTCCAGAGCTTAGTGACAAAGTTGCGATAGCCCTCGACGCGGCTCATGGCGAGGCGCATGTCACGGCCCTGCGCGGCCATCGCGGCGAGCGTGAAGCGCGTCGCGTCGGCGCCGTACTCGTCGATGAGGCTCAGCGGGTCGATGACGTTGCCCTTGGTCTTACTCATCTTCTGGCCCTGCTCGTCGCGGACCAGAGCGTGCATGTAGACGGTGTGGAACGGCTCCTTGCCGGTGAATTCGAGGCCCATCATCATCATGCGGGCGACCCAGAAGAAGATGATGTCGAAGCCGGTGACGAGGACGTCTGTCGGGTAGTATTTGCGGACCTCCGATGTGTCCTCCGGCCAGCCCAGCGTCGAGAACGGCCACAGCGCCGACGAGAACCAGGTGTCGAGCACGTCCTCGTCGCGATGCAGCGGCACCTTGTTGTCACTGAGTTCGGCAAAGGGATCGGCAGCACGGCGCGAGGTCCAGACGGTGGGGTTCAGTCGGTCGCGCTGCGTCTGCTCGAAATCGGCGACGGCCTTCAGGTACTGCGTCGAGCCGAGGCCGGAAGTGTGGAGTTCGACCTGACGACCGTAATAGGCGATGGCGGCTTTTTTGGCCTCGTCCTCAGTGGCCGCGACGAAGATCTTATGGCCGCCCTCGAGCTTGGCGAAGTCGGGATCGGTGTTGAGGCGCGGGCCGTACCAGGCCGGGATCTGATGACCCCACCAAAGCTGGCGCGAAATGCACCACGGTTTGATGTTGTCCATCCAGGCGTAATAGGTGTTCTCGTAGGATTTCGGCACGAACACCGTGCGGCCTTCCCTGACCGAGGCGAGCGCCGGCTTGGCCAGCACTTCAGCATTCACGAACCACTGGTCGGTCAGATAGGGCTCGATGATGACCTGCTTGGTCTTTTCATCGTGCGGGACCATGATCTTCTTGTCTTCGACCCAGAGCACGGCGCCGATGGCGTCGAGGTCGGCGAGCACCTTCTCGCGCGCGTCGAACCGGT
Organism: Devosia sp.; assembly: GCA_039918675.1. Classification (GTDB taxonomy): domain Bacteria; phylum Pseudomonadota; class Alphaproteobacteria; order Rhizobiales; family Devosiaceae; genus Devosia_A. The sequence goes on along the minus strand of JBDSHC010000159.1, from coordinate 10,254 downwards.
CGAGCCCACGATATTCCTTGGGCACCAGCGCGTTGAGCTTCGCCGACGGCGTGAAGATGTTGATGGGCTTGAGGTTGTGGCGCTGGCCGACCTCGAAATCGTTGAAATCATGCGCCGGCGTAATCTTCACCGCGCCCGAGCCGAGCTCGGGATCGGCGTATTCATCGGCGATGATCGGGATGCGGCGACCGACGAGCGGCAGGATGACGTACTTACCGATGACATTCGCGAAGCGCGGGTCGGCGGGATGCGCGGCGACGGCAACGTCCCCCAGCATGGTCTCGGGGCGCGTCGTCGCAACGACGATCGACTCCGTCGAGTTCTCGATCGGGTAGCTGAGGTGCCACATCTTGCCGGCGACTTCGATGTTCTCGACTTCGAGGTCGGAGATCGCGGTTTCGAGGCCCGGATGCCAGTTCACGAGGCGCTTGGCGCGGTAAATGAGCCCCTTCTTGTGGAGCTCGATAAACACCTTGCGGACGGCGGCGCTGAGGCCCTCATCCATGGTGAAGCGTTCACGCGACCAGTCAGCCGACGCGCCCAGGCGCTTGAGTTGATTGATGATCGTGCCGCCGCTCTCTGCCTTCCAGGCCCAGACGCGCTCAAGGAATTTCTCGCGGCCCATCTCGCGGCGCGACAGTTCCTGGCGCTGCATGAGCTGGCGCTCAACGATGAGCTGGGTCGCAATGCCGGCATGGTCGGTGCCGGGCTGCCACAGCACATCCTTGCCAAGCATCCGATTGTAGCGAACGAGAATGTCCTGGATCGTGTTGTTGAGCGCGTGCCCGATATGGAGCGAGCCCGTGACATTGGGCGGCGGGATGACGATGGTGAAGGTCTCGGCACCGGGCTTGGCCCCTGCCCCAGCCTTGAAGGCATCCGCTGCGACCCAGCTCTCATAGATGCGGTTTTCGACCGCGCCGGGTTCATAGTTCTTTTCGAGCATCGTCTGGTCCAGCGGCAAAGGCCCGCGGATATGATCCGACGGGCCGGGATATCGGTTGAGGGTCTAAAGCAAAGCCGAGAGGGCTAAGTCAACTGGCGCGTCAATCACGCCTATTTGGCGCCGCGGGAAATCCTGGAGATTTCCTTCTCGACCATGCGCTCGACCAGGGACGGCAGGTTTTCGTCCAGCCAGTCCTTGAGCATGGGCTTCAGCATGTCGCGGATCATGCCTTCGACGGTCAAACCGCCGATGCCGGGGTTCGCCAGCGCGGTCAGCCGGGCCATGTTGGCCTGGACGGCAGCATCCACCGCGGGTGCGAGCAGTTGTTCAGCCATATCGCTCGACAACATCGGATCGGGCATTGGCGCCGCGTGTGCAACAGCGGCGGGAGCCGGACGCGGCGCGGGCCGCGGTGGAGGCTCGGGTGCGCGCATGACCGGGGGCGGCGGTGGCGGTTCGGGCTCTGGCTCCGGTTCAGGCTCGATCTCGAAGGCGATATCTTCCGGATCGACCAGATCCGGCTCACCCATGGGCATATCCATCATCGGGTCGGCGATGGCGCCTTCGGGCTCATCGAGCCCCGTGAGCATCGAGGCAAAATCCATGTCGACGGACGGCGCCGGGTCAGGATCGGGCAACGCCATCGGCGCCGGAGCCGGTTTGCTCGGAACGATCTGTGCGGACGACAGGGTAAGCGGTTCAGCGGACCTGGCGGCCGCTGGCGGCATGATTGGGCGCGGCGGGGGCGCGGCGGCGGCTGGCGGAGGCGTTGGCCGGACGGGCGCTGACGGCGCGGTGGTCGCATCATCGTCGGCAATGATCTGCCGAATGGACGAGAGAATCTCGTCCATCGACGGCTCTTTGGTCGCCGGCTTATTCATTAAGGCCTCATTCCAAACCGGACGAAGGGCGCACTCACCGCAAACTGCGCTTGATTCGTCACAGAATACTTTAAGCGCAGAACGAGATTTACGCGACGGCCAGCCTTGGCCAGCCGCCGGTCTTCCCCAAAAACCTTAGGCCAAACAGCCGTTCAGGGGTTGGTGAGGCCCGCTTTGTTGGTCCAGACGGTCCAGGCGAAGATCACCATGGCGGCCAGAACGAACAACGTCGAGATCTGGACGACCATCTCGCCCTTGCCCAAAATCGCCAGCGCGAACCCGGGCGCGAACGTCAGCGCCCCGACAAGCGCCACCCAGAAATGGATGAGCGCCAATCGCTTCATCGCCGCCGCCGGGACGAGCCGGTAATAGAAGCCGTACACGGCCATCGTAACGAAGCCGATGAGGTTGTTGTGGGCATGCGCGGGCGCCAGCAGGTGGTCCTGCGTGATCGACATCTGGACACCCCAGGCCATGCCGACAAGGACGAACAGCGTCGACAGCGCGACGAACCAGTACGGTAGCGATTTCATGAACTTCCCCCAAAGCGAGCGGCTCGGCTCCGAGTCGCTCGACGGAGGATTGCGCGTTCTGGGCGGTTAGTCGAGCGCCCGCAGTTCCTGCCAGACGTCTTCCACCTTGGCGATATAGTCCTCGCCGGTCTGGACCTGGACATCGAGCGAAAGATCGGCGGCGGTGAGGTGGCCGGTCGCGGCGACCACGGCGAACGAGGCGATGACCTTGGCAGCGTTGGCCTGGATCAGGCCCTCGCGGATCGAGGTGAGTTCAGACTGCGCGTTGAGCACGTCGAGTGTAGTGGACTGGCCGACATCGCGCGACTGCACGACGCCATCGAGCGAGAGCTGGCCGGATTCGACAGCCACCGTCGCGGACTCGATCTGGGCGTTGGCGTTCTGCAGTGAACTCCAAGCGGTGATCAGCGATTCCTTGACCTGATCGCGGGTTGCGAGAGCGTCGACCTCGCTTTTGATCTGGTTGATGTTGGCCTTGCGGATGGCCGACCCGAAACGGCCGCCACCATAGATCGGGATGCTGAGCGCAAACTTCACCGAGGCCGCCGGGTTGGGGGTCGAGGCGGGCAACGGGCTGAGCACCGTGCTGCCGATCGACGCCGTCATGTCGAGCGTCGGACCGAAGGCGGCATTCGCCGAATCCGAACCGGCCTGTGCGGCGCGAATACCGGCCTTGGCAGCGAGAATAGCCGGGTGGCTCTCGACGGCCTGCTTGATGGCGGTGTCGAGGCTCTTCGGCATCAGCGTGCCGAGCCGGTAGGCCATGGTCAGATTTTTGGGCGAGTGACCGACATAGCGCTCATAAGTGGCGCGCGTGGTCTGGAGGCTGGCGACGGCGCCCTGGTAGGACGCGGTGCCCTGGGCGAGACGGGCCCTCGCCTGCGAGACGTCGATCTTGGTGCCCTCGCCGATCTTCAGCCGGTCGTTCGCGCTGTCGACCTGGGCCTGGTAGAACTTGACGTTCTCCTGACGGAGAGACACGAGCTGCGTATCGCGGATGACGCCCATATAGGCTTGGACGACGGCGAGGAAGACGTTCTGCTCGGAATTCTGCAACGAATAGCGGCTGGCCTCGGTAAAAGCGCGCGCTGCCTCGATATCGGCGTCGCTTTTGAAATTGTCGAAGATGTTTTGGCTGTAGGCGACGCCTGCCTGGATCGTCGGCACGCCGAGCGCCGATTTGCCATCGAACTGATAGCTCTCAGTGCCGGAAATGGAGGCGCCAATGGTGGGGAGCTTCGCCGACTTGGCCGCAACAATGTTCTCGGCTGTCGCCTTCACATTGAGCAGCGCCGACAGGATCGTCGGGTTGTTGCGATAGGCGCTCGTCAGCGCTTCGCGCAGCGTTTCCGCGTGGGCGATAGCCGGAAATGAGCAAAACAGAAAAGCTAGCGCGCCCGCACGCACACTACGAGAAAACAACATCAAACTGCCTCCAGCAGCCGCACCCTATGCCGCGCAGTTGGTGCACACAACTTGCCGCCGCAACCCTTGCTGCGAATTAAGGTAGGATTCACCCATCGCGTGGTGCGCGCGCAACACATGCTATGCGAAATTTAGTAACAGCCGGACGACGCTAGAAAATGAAGCTTTCCTCGCCCTTTGCCGCGAGCGGCGGCAGCGATGCGTCAAACGCAGCCTGAGCGGCGATGCCTTTGCCAGAGCGGGCAAAAAGGTGGGCAACCGCAGGCTTGCCGCGCTGCCCGATCAGCGCCACGAGGCGGCCCTCTGGCGCCAACTGTGCAAACAACGCGTCGGACACTTCGGCGATGACACCTTCGACGACGATGACGTCGAACGGCCCCTTGGATCTGGCGGCGGTCTCGAGTGGGCCTTCGACGATCACTGCGTTCGTCACGCCGAGCGCGGCGAGCGACGCGCGCGCTGTCGCGGCAAGACCGGCGTCGCTTTCGACCGCGACGACCTGCTGGGCAAGTCGCGCCAGCACGGCGGCAGAGTAACCCGTGCCGCAACCGAGGTCGAGAACGCGGTCGCTGTGCTCGATGGCGGCGAGTTGCACGAGCTTCGCAAAGGGCGCGGGCGCTCCGAGCTTACGCGAGCCGCCCACCGCAAGGGCTTCATCGATATAGGCAAGCGGCTTGCGTACATCGGGGACGAATTGTTCGCGCGGGACTTCGCCCATGGCGGTGAGCAGGCGACGGTCGGTGATGCCGGACGTACGCAGTTGATTGTCCACCATCAATTTGCGGGCGCGATCGAAGTCGGTCATGAGGAATCCTGCCAAGGCCTGAGGTATCCGTGCATAGCGCCGTGGGCCGGGACGGGCAAGGAGCGGCCCGCTATGCGCTGGGATCGGCGCGCTTGCGCAACAGATAGAGGTCCATGATCCAGCCATGTCTGGCGCGGGCTTCGGCGCGCACTTTTTCAATCTCCGGAGCAACTTCTCCGAGGCGGCCGGAGATCAGGATCTCGTCCTTCGTGCCGACGTACGCGCCCCAGTAAATGTCGTAGGCCTCGCCATCGACGCTGTTGAAGGCGAGCCGGCTATCGAGCATCACCACCACGTCGCCGTCCGGTGCATTTTCGGACAGCCGGCGGCCGCTGGTGATCGTCACCGGCTGGCCGATACGGTTGAGCGTCGTGGCGTGTGCCGCGGTGAGCGCGTGGACGCTGCTGATGCCGGGGATCACTTCGATCTCGAACGGAACGCCCATCGCCTGCACCCGGGCGAGAATGCGCAGCGTGCCGTCATAGAGCGACGGATCGCCCCAAACCAGGAGCGCCCCTACGCCAGATTCTCCGAGCGTGTCCGTGAACAGGCGCGCATAGATGACCGCGATCACCTCGTACCAATCCTCGACGCCGCCCGTGTAGGACGGATTGGCAGCGTCGCGCACGGGGAGGTCGAATTCTATGGTCCGGGCGGCGTGATCGCTGACGAAGCGCGCGATGATGTCGCGCCGCAGCTCGGCCAAATCGGCCTTGTCGTCGCCCTTGCGCGGCACGAACAGCGCTTCGGCGGCGTTGAGCGCGTTGATCGCCTGCACGGTCATGTGCTCGGGATTGCCTGCCCCTATTCCGACGACGAGGATCTTGCGCATGGCGGAGCTATAGGGCGCCGCCGCGGGCCCGCCAAGTGTGCTGAATGTGGGATGAGCGCTGGAGGCCACGTCCGGAATCGAACCGGAATACACGGATTTGCAATCCGCTGCGTAACCACTCCGCCACGTGGCCCCTGCGCCCGGTTTCTATGCAGGAACAAACCCTTCCGCAAGCCTAACGCCGAGACCGATGGCGGCATTGTCGAGCCGCGCGCAGCAATGATTGTAGATTCAAGACCTTGGCCAATCCGGGCGGCCGTAAGACTTCGTTAGGGATGCGCCCCCGATAGATGAACGATCGGAGAGCGATGTCGCTCTGGTGCGTCGCCGACTACCGATGGAAATGACATGAAGCTCGTCCGCCGTTTCCTGCTCAACGAGTCGGGTGCGACCGCTATAGAGTACGGCCTGATCGCCGCATTGATTGCTGTAGGCATCATCGCCGCCGCCTCGACACTCGGAGGTTCGCTGCGCAGCCTGTTTGGGCGGATCAGCAGCAAGCTCAACACCGCGACGTTCTAACCGTCGCCTACGCCCGTGCGGATTTATGCCGGGCGGCGAAAACCGCCGGGCGCTGCCGCACGTGGCGCGAGTGGCAGCAGATGCTATAGACGGCCCGGCCTCAGTGCCGATCCGAGGCCGCATCCATGACGACCGCAGCATCTCCGACCAACCCGACCCGTGCCGGCGATCTTGCCCAACCAATCCTTGCCGGAGTGCTCGCGGCGCTGGTGGGTTATGCCAGCACGTTCACGCTGGTGCTGTCCGGGCTTAGTCATGTCGGCGCCACGCCGGCTCAAGCGGCGTCGGGACTGCTCTCGGTCTGCCTCGCGCTGGGCGTGCTCAATACTGTTGTGGTGTGGCGTCTGCGCATTCCGCTGAGCTTTGCTTGGTCAACGCCGGGAGCGGCGTTCCTTCTGACGCTAGGACCGGTGGATGGCGGCTTCCCTGCGGTGACCGGGGCGTTTCTCGTGGTCGCTGCACTGATTGTGGCTTCTGGGCTGTTGCGCCCTCTCGCCCGCGCCGTGGCGGCCATACCGACCCCGATTGCAGCCGCCATGCTGGCGGGTGTGCTGCTCAATCTCTGCCTCGCGCCGATGCGCGCGGTTGCGGAAGTGCCGTGGCTGGCCCTGCCGATCCTTCTGGCCTGGGTGGTCGGGCTCAAATTTGCACGGCGCTATGCGGTGCCGATCGCGGTGGTGGTGGCGGCCATCACGCTGGCGCTGACTACCAATATTCCTGCCGGAGCGCTCAATGTTGCGCTGCCGGCGCTAAGCTTCGTCGTTCCGGTGTTCACGCTCGACGCACTGGTGAAGATCGCGCTGCCGCTCTTCGTCATCACCATGGCGTCGCAGAATCTCACCGGTCTCGCGGTGATGCGGGCGAATGGCTTCGAGGTCGACGCCGGCCGGCCGTTCGTGCTGACCGGGCTGGCGAGCGGCGCGATTGCGCTGTTCGGCGGACTGACGGTGAACCTTGCGGCCATCACGGCCGCCATCGCCGCGGGGCCCGAGGCGCATCCCGACCCGGAGAAGCGCTGGGTTGCACCGGTGGCCGCGGGCGTCACCTATTTCGCGCTTGCCCTGCTGGCGACGCTGGCGGCGGCGTTCATCGCGGCGTCGCCGCCGATCCTGATCCAGGCCGTCGCGGGCCTCGCCTTGATCCCGAGCCTCGCATCGGCGCTGGCCGGGGCGCTCGCCGATGAGGAGACGCGGCTGCCGGCGATCGTGACCTTTGTCACCACTGCGTCGGGGATCACGCTGATGGGGATTGGCGGCGCCTTCTGGGGATTGCTGGTCGGAATCGGGCTGACATTGGCGCTGAAGCGCTGGACGGTGAAATGAGCGCGGTCGCCGCGGTCATTCTTGCCGGCGGCAAAGCTGAGCGGCTGGGCGGGATCAACAAAGCACTGCTCGAGGTGGGCGGCCAGCGGCTGATCGATCGCGTTTTGGCGGCGATAGACGGCTGTGCGCCGATCCTGCTGTCGGTGGGACGTTCAGATTTCTCGCTTCCCGGGCTTATCGCGGTCCCCGACCTCGATACGGACTATGCCGGACCGATCGCTGGCGTGGCAGCGGCGGTGCAGCATCTCGCCAGCAACCCGCCCGAGTTTCTGCTGTCGGTCGCGGCGGACACCGCGTTCTTTCCGCACGACTTTATCGCCCGCGCTCTGCCCTTGCTGGCGAAGTTCCCAGTGGTGCTCTCGGCTTATCGCGGCCAGGATTATCCCACCAACGGGCTCTGGAGATTCGCGGCACTGACTGGTCTGCCGGCCGCGCTGCGCGATGGAACGGCGCCGCACAGCCTCAGGCGGCTGGCAGACCGGATCGGCGCAACGCGGCTCGACTACGCCGAAACCGCCTCGGCGGACCCTTTCGCCAACGCCAACACGCCGGACGATCTGGCGGCGCTAAGGGCGCGCGCGGCATCGGAAATCTCGGGGTAAAATGCGCTTGGCAAAGCAAATCAAACCCGGTACATGGGCGCCTGCCTTCGGGCCTTGAGTATTCCGCGGTAGCTCAGTTGGTAGAGCATTCGACTGTTAATCGAATGGTCCTTGGTTCGAGTCCAAGCCGCGGAGCCAACTCACTTGACTGAAACCCCTGCAATCCCTCGACATTCCCGTCTCCCTTGACTTTGTGCGCAACGCAAAGGCGTTATGCAGTGTAACAAACTGTGTAACTTTAAGCGAGCGCAGATGCGTCGGGCCGCACCCGCCAAACCGCATAATCGCGATGGCATTTGGTACCTGATCCGCAAAGTGCCGAAGGCCTTTCAGGACTTCGACAAGCGCGTCATCGTCAGGCTCAGCACCGAAATTCGCGTCGCCGACGATCCACGCGCAGTTCGAGCCAAGAGCGCCGTGCGCGACCTGGACATCGGCCTCGGCGCCTATTGGCGTGGCCTCAAGGATGGCCAGGAGAACGAGGCCCGCCGACGCTTCGAAGAGGCGCAGCGCAGAGCACGGGACCTGAACCTGTCCTATCTCACCAATCAGGAGATCGCCGGCGGCCCGGTTGAGGACATGTATCGGCGCCTCGAGCTGCTGGTCAGCCGCGGCAGTCTCGACGACGAGGCCGAGGTTGCGGCCGTCATGGGCGGAGAAGCAAAGCCCCGGCTGATGCTGTCGCAGCTCTATGCCGAATTTGAAGCGCTGATGGAGCCGTCCCTTGAGCGACACTCCCCCAACCAGCGACGCAAATGGGGCCAGAAGTACAAGCGTGCCGTGAAGGCGCTGAGCGACGCCCTGGGCGGCGATAAAGCCCTCGTGGACCTCACCCGCGCCGACGGGGTCGCGTTCCGGCTGTTCTGGCAGAATCGGTTGAAGGCCGACCTGCTCGACATCGGGACCGCCAATAAGCAAATCGGTCACATCGCGACGATGCTCAAGGAAGTCGAGCTCGTCCACCAGCTCGACATCAAATGTGCCGCGTTCACCGGCTTGACCATCAGGGGCCAGGTCAATCGAAGCCGGAAGCCCTTCGCGGCCCCGTTCGTGCAAAAGACCATCCTCGCTGATGGCGCGCTGGACAAGCTGAACGCTCAGGCGCGGGCAATAATCTGGATCGAAGCTGATACCGGCGCCCGTCCCGTCGAGATCTGCAATCTGCTGCCCGAGACCATCTTCCTCGATGCCCCCATACCCTTCATCCGCGTACGCTCCATCGACCGGGTGCTGAAGACCGTGCAGTCTGAACGCGATCTTCCGCTGGTCGGAGGCGCGCTGGTCGCGATGCGGCTGTTTCCCGCCGGATTCCCCCGGTACCACGACAACGAGGGGTCCCTCTCGGCGCTGGTCAACAAGTTCCTTAGCGCCCACAAGATGCGCCCCGAACCCGGCCAGTCCAACTATAGCTTCCGGCATTGTTTTGAGGACCGGCTGACGGCGGTCGAAGCGCCCGAAAAGGTTATGGCTTCGCTCATGGGTCACAAGTTCACCCGCGAGAAGTACGGCGATGGCCCCTCGCTCGAGCAAAAGCTCCTTTGGCTGGAAAAGATCGCCTTCACCCCGCCGACGCATTTCGGACCTCGCGGGTGAACGATTGCAGGATCCGGCTGGCCCGGTCCCGGTGCTGATCACCGCGGGCCTCGGCTTCGACCTCTGCCTCGAGACGATCGAGCAGCGGCACGTAGGCCGACCCATGCCGCATCAATACAAAGGTGACGGCCGACACGCCGCCCAGCGTCCACGTCCGACCTCATCCGAATCGACGAGGCTTTGCAGCGCCGCCAGCTCGAGCGTCGTGAAGGGGCGGGGCCATTCCCGACGACAATCTGAGTGAACGTCTCGTCGCCTCTGAAGACGATGCCGACATCGTCAGTCAGCTCCCAGCCGATCCCTCGTTCGCGGAAGAAGTGATTGAGCTCGGATGAGTAGACGTCCTGTTACTCATGTTCGGGGCCCTGGAATTCTAGCGACCGCCAGATTTCTTCGGCGATGTCTTAGACCTTGAACCACTCGCACTGCCGCATGACCAGCTGCACCTCGCCCCAGACATTGCCTTCAGACCAGTTCCCCTCGTCCGGTGCGATGAAGAGCACGCTTCCCCCTACCCAAAGCGATTTCAATAGTCTGATCGAAGTCAAGTAACGGCACCAGGCTGATTGACAAAACCATTCAAACTTGAAGATTATCAATCCATTGGGGACAGGCGCTAACGGCGCTCAAGAACAAGCGGTTGGCAATTGAGTGATAATTCGAGGGCGGTTTTCGACGCCTGTCAGGTGTCGGAGCGGGTGTATGCTTTTAGTCCCAGATTCTTGAGGGCGAACTTCTATTCTGTACAACTACGGGCCCTGGCCCTCGTGGAGGAGTTCGTCGAACGCGGTTG
>JBDSHC010000158.1:0-8659 GCA_039918675.1 Devosia sp. | reverse complement strand
CCGGCGCGGTGGCCTGTGATCTGCTCCCCATCGCGCCGCTCGACAATGGCGACGTCGATGCCGGCAAGGGCAAGTTCGCACGCCAGCATCAGGCCGGTGGGGCCAGCGCCGGCGATCAGCACTTGATGTGTCGCATTGGGCATCTGAGGTCTCCGCGATGATGGCTCGGACGCGCCTTTTACGGGACCATCGGGGGCTTGAAGCAAGCCCCTTCTGCGCTACATATGAGAATGGGAGAGGGAGTTGCCGATGACCAGCACGACACCCTTCTCCGGCCCCTCCACCCATTCCTATGCCGATGGCCCACCAAGGCAGGTGCCGGGTTTTGCAAGCTTGCACCGTATGACGACGATGCTGCTCGCCGAGCGGATGCCGGTCGATGGCCGCATTCTCGTGCTGGGCGCCGGCGGCGGGCTGGAACTCAAGGCCCTCGCCGAGGCGCAGCCGGGCTGGACGTTCGACGGTGTTGACCCGTCCGCCGATATGCTGCGGCTGGCCGGCGAGACGGCCGCGGCGCACATGGCCCGTATCCAGCTGCACCACGGCACCATCGAGATTGCGCCCGAGGGGCCATTCGATGGCGCGGTGTCGCTGCTGACCTTCCATTTCATCGCCCGCGAGCAGCGGCTCGCCACCTTGCAGCAGATCCGCCGCCGCCTGAAGCCGGGCGCGCCGCTGGTCATCGCCCATATCAGTTTCGCCCAGACCGAGCCCGAGCGGTCCGAGTGGATCGCCCGGCATGTGGCGTTCGGCGCGCCTGTTGGGACCGACCCGGCGACGCTCGAAAGCGCGCGCCAGGCCATCGGCACCCGCCTCACGATCCTCGCGCCGGAGCAGGAAGAAACGCTGCTGCGCGAGGCGGGGTTTGCTGGTGTGAGCCTGTTTTACGCCGGGCTGAGCTTCCGGGGCTGGGTGGCATACGCCGCTTAGCTGAGATGTCGCTGGGCTTTGCTGCCCCAAGCGTCTACAGTTGCCGGGTGGTCAGGGTATTCGCCCGCGGCCTCGGTTCCCTTCCGCTCCAGACCGCCTCGGAAGGATCAGCTATCCCCATCGTTGGGGTCCGGGCGGCCTCTGAAAGTTCAAATGTACAGCGACAGCCGCAAGGCTCAACGCAACAGTTTCGCGCATCACCGCGCCCAGCTTCTTTTCACACAGCAGGAAGCCAAGGCTGGCGGCACGCCGGAATGGGCCACGACGGTCCATCAAGGCGCCGACCCGACCGAAAAGCTTGCTGCCCTGTCGCGGCAAATTCGCGCCGGGCTGCGCGGCTTCGTGCCCGCGAGCGTTGCAGCAGCGTGATGAAAGCCGACGCAGAGCGCGAATGTATCCGCCGCTGGCGCGAACTCCCACGCGGCGAACGCGCGACGCTTGACCAAGCGGCCGCTTTCGCACAATCGCTGATGCCGGAGATCGTCTTCGAGACCAGCGGCGACCGCTACCACTTCATCCGCAGCTGGCTGCAACGCGATTTGCAGCTGCGCGGCACCCTCTGACCAGAAAGACGAACGCCATGGCACATTCCCACTACGTGATCGACCTGTTCTACCCCGAAGACCACAACCCCGAACGCTTCCGCCGCGAAGTGCTGCGCATCGAGGCCAAAGACGACGCCGAAGCCGAAGCCGAAGGCCACCGCGTCAGCGGCTGGCGCCTGCCGGCACATTTCGCGGTGCGCTCGATCAACACCTCCTCTCGCGGACAGGAGCGGGTGATTTACGACACGCGACCGGATGAGGCGGAGGCCGGCAAGGCGGCGGCGACTGCGGCCCCGGTGGAGACGTCGGCGTAAGCTAGCGGACGCTGGCCGAACCTGTGGTCGCGTCGCAGGCACTGTGTTCGACTCCGAGTGCTGCAGACGCGCCCCTGTGCCTAGCGATAAATTTCGCGCCGATTGCCGATCTCGACGACGAGCACGATTAGCTGCTTATGCTCCAGACGGGCGATGACGCGGATATCGCCAACGCGGTAGCGCCACATGCCGGCATACTCGCCTTGCAAGGCTTTGCCTTGCGAGCGTGCATCATCAGCTGGTCGGATGCGCTCATCTAGAAAGCGAAGAACCCGGCTACGATCGCCGCTACCGAGCTTGCTGAAGTCCTTGTCGGCGCGTGCGGTAAACCGGATCGCCCAGGCCACTTACGGATTGGCCTTCAGATCGTCCGCGTATTTCTCCATCATCTCTTCGAGCGAAATGCGCTCTCCCGTCGCCGTGCGAATGCGCTCTTCGGCGATGTAGGCGTCCTCAAGATCCTCAAGATGCTCGAGGATGGCCTCACGGGCATAGAAGCTCTTGGTGCGCCCTGTCTTCTTGGCGAGGGCATCTAGGCGAGCTTCTATTTCAGGTGGCAGGCGTAGGGCGAGCATGGCGGGAACTCCAGATGCTATACATGTATAGCGGCAAGGTAGAGCTTGCAATGCAGTTTGCGGGCTAGGCATCGGCACGGAAGGCGAACTAGATGGGAAGTCCCAAAAGCCTCATGCCCCACTTAATTAGCTCAGACCCTATAGCGCCAATGGCCGAGCCACCGAACTTTTCTACTATCCACTTTCCCGCCGCCACGAAGTTCTGCTTGATACTGCTACGCGATGCCACTCCGCTTTTGACTGAGTCTAGGGTTGCCGTCGCATGACTAACAATGGCGTCGCGCTCCTGTGGGTAAGTAGCGGAAAATCCATTGTCGGCCGCAAGCTGTCTAATTGCAGTGTCAAGTTCAGCAATGGCTTCAGAGGAATTACGGTCGTTTGGCTCAAACCGGATGGGATCCCACACATCGCTGTCTACGGCTAACTGCGGCAGTGCCTGAACAGTAGCCTTGGTTTCAGCCTCCACCTCTAGCTCTATTGTACGAAGCGCGCGTCGAAGCCAGGAGGTACCGCCTCCGCCCATCCTCTGATAGGTAGAGAACGGCGGACAAGCCGCAGACAGCCGTTTGGCGAACCCCTCCGAACTGAGCGCTCTTGAATAGTAGTCGCCTGCATACCTGTCCGGCATATGATGCAGCACCTCCCCCACGCTTGAGAGGGAGACCAGCGCCTGTTGAACTAGGCCCACCGACCTCTCGAATGCGACGTCAGAGAAATAGGTCTGATCCACATACTGCACCGCCTCCTCTGCAGTGAATGCGACGATGCCATTGCCCTGCAGCAACCCACAATATTCAAATATTGCTATCTCGAAGTAGTACGTTTCCACATCTACCTCGTCAGCGGCTTATACGTCGCCCGCTTCGGGTTCACCGAGTCCGGTCCTAGCCGCTTGATCTTGTCGGCTTCGTAGTCCGCGAAATTGCCCTCGAACCATTCGAAATGGCTGTCGCCTTCATAGGCCAGCATGTGCGTGGCCAGACGGTCGAGGAACATGCGGTCGTGGCTGATGATGACGGCGCAGCCTGCGAATTCTTCCAGGGCTTCTTCGAGTGCCGCGAGGGTTTCGGTGTCGAGGTCGTTGGTCGGCTCGTCGAGGAGCAGCACGTTGGAACCCGATTTCAGCATCTTGGCGAGATGCACGCGGTTGCGCTGGCCGCCTGAGAGGTTGCCGACTTTTTGCTGCTGGTCGGTGCCTTTGAAGTTGAAGGCGGAGGTGTAGGCGCGCGAGTTCATTTCGCGCTTGCCCAGCATCAAGAGCTCGTTGCCGCCGGAGATTTCTTCCCACACGGTCTTGTTGGGCGCGAGGGTGTCGCGGCTCTGATCGACATAGCCGAGATGGACGCTGTCGGCGACGGTGATGCTGCCGCTGTCGGGCTTTTCCTGGCCGGTGATCATGCGGAAGAGCGTCGTTTTACCGACGCCGTTCGGACCGATGATGCCGACGATGCCGCCGGGCGGCAGCTTGAAGGTGAGATTGTCGATCAGCATGCGATCGCCGTAGGATTTGCTGACGCCCTCGATGTCGATGACGTTCTGGCCGAGGCGCTCGCCGGGCGGAATGATGATCTGGGCGGAGGAGGACAGCGTGCGCGCCTCGTTGACTTTGACCAGCTCGTCATAGGCCTTGATGCGCGCTTTGGATTTGGCCATGCGCGCCTGCGGCGACTGGCCCATCCATTCGCGCTCGCGCTCGAGCACTTTCTGACGCGCCGTGTCTTCGGAGCTTTCCTGCGCGAAGCGTTTCGCCTTGGCGCTCAGATAGGCCGAGTAATTGCCTTCATAGGGGACGCCGCGGCCGCGATCGAGCTCGAGGATCCAGCCGGTGACATTGTCGAGGAAGTAGCGGTCGTGGGTGATGATCAGCACCGCGCCGGCAAATTCGCGCAGATGCTTTTCGAGCCAGCCCGTGGTCTCGGCGTCGAGATGGTTGGTCGGCTCGTCGAGCAGGAGCAGATCGGGCTTCGACAGCAGCAATGCGCAGAGCGCGACGCGGCGGCGCTCGCCGCCCGAGAGCTTGTCGATCGAGGCATCGCCGGGCGGGCAGCCGAGGGCCTCCATGGCGACGCCGACCTGCGCTTCGAGGTCCCAGAGGTTCTGGCTGTCGATGAGATCCTGGAGCTTGGTCGCCTCGTCGGCGGTCTCGTCGGAATAGTTCATCATCAGCTCGTTGTAGCGATCGACGATGTCCTTCTTTTCCTTGACGCCGGTCATGACGTTGCCGAGGACGTTCAGCGCCGGATCGAGTTGCGGCTCCTGCGCCAGGTAGCCGACCTTGGCGCCCTGCGCCACCCAAGCCTCGCCGACGAACTCGGTGTCGATGCCGGCCATGATCTTGAGCAGGGTCGATTTACCCGAGCCGTTCGGGCCGAGCACGCCGATCTTGGCGTCGGGGTAAAACTGCAGATGGATGTTGTCGAGGACCTTCTTGCCACCGGCATAGGCCTTCGACATTCCGTGCATGTGATAGATGAATTGGCGCGCCACGAGCGTTTTCCTGCCGCTGAAGGGATTTGGCGCCGTATGTAGGTGAACCGCGGCTGAGGGGCAACTACCCCCCGGGCCGGATGCGCTGGGACCGCCTCAGGCGGCTCTGGCTTGCTTCTTCACCCCAGCCGAGCGGAAGCGGCCGACGAGGCCGTCGAGGTCGTTGGCCTGGGATTCGGTCTGCTCGATGGCGGCATTGGTCTGTTCCACCAGCGCCGCATTGTGCTGCGTCATCTCCTCGAGCGTGCTGAAGGCCTGGCGGATGGTGGCGATGGCGGTGGACTGCTCGCCGCTCTGTGCCGCGATATCGGCGAGAAGCTCGCCATTCTTGCTGGCGGCGGTGAGCATGGCCTGCAGCAATTGCGCCGTATCGGTCACGAGCTTGTTGCCCTCGGCGACATAGCCGCCGCTTTCCTCGATCAGCGCCTTGACGTCGGCAGAGGCGCTGGCGGCCGACTGGGCAAGCCGGCGGACCTCGATGGCGACGACGGCGAAACCCTTGCCGGCTTCCCCTGCCCGCGCCGCTTCGACCGAGGCATTGAGGGCAAGAAGGTTGGTCTGGAAGGCGATGTCGTCGATGACGCCGATGATGTTGGAGATGCGTGCCGACGAATCGGCGATCTTGGACATCGCGTCGGAGGTCTTGCCCAGCGCCGACGCGGTATCCTGAGCGGTGACGTTGACGGACTGGCCGTTCTTGGCCGCCTCGCCCACCAGCGCCGTATTGCGACCGACGGTTTCGCCGATCTTCTTAGCGGAGATATTGGTTTGCTCAAGTGTTGCGGTCTGCTTGGCGGTGCGCTCGGCGAGATCATTGGAGCCGGCGAGGATTTCCATCGTCGCGGTGCGGAGCGCAGACGAATTGGTGCGCATCTGCGCCACCATGTCTTCTAGGCCATCGACGGTGGTGTTGAAGGCGCGGCGAAGCGTTTCGAGGTCGCCGGTCAGCGGCGTGTCGATGCGGCAATCGAGATTGCCGGCGGCGAGTTCGGCCAGCGATTTGGAGAGATCGGCGACGAGACGGCGCTGCAGATCGGCGGCGCTGGCGATGGTACGAAGGTTCTCCTCGCGCGTCTGCGCTGCGACGAGCTCATGCTTGGCAGCCTCGCGGAAACCCTCGGCCTTCGCCGTGTCGGCGGCGAGCAGGCGCTCGACCGTGCGGTCCTTGAGATAGGACACGGCGCGGGCGATGGCGGCGATCTCGTCGCGGCCCTCGGCATGAGTAATCGTCGCGCCGTCCTTGAGGTCGGCCACATCGGTCACGTCGCGTTCGAGGCGTCCGATGATCTTGAGGATCGAGCGGGCAAACAGATAGCAGACGGCAAACACCATGAGGACGAGCAATGCGGAGATTGCCAGCATTGTGGTGAGGCGCGAGCTGAAGCCATCGAGACGGACTTGCAGCAGGCGCGTCAGTTCGACGTTGACGGCGGCGTTGAGTTTGTCGGCGGCGGCGATGAACGCTTTCTGGGCCACGGCGACCTTGGCAAGATCGGGCGGCGTCGCGGCGGCGATGGCAGCGCTTGCGGCGCTCACCTGCTGCGAGAAGGCGGCGGCGGCTTTGGCAAACGCATCGACCGGTGCACTGAGGTGCAGCTTGACCTGACCATCGGGATTTCCGGCGATGCCGGAGACCAACGAATTCTGCGTGGCGGCGACGACGGCGTCGAACGCACCAAGCGCGGCGACGAGGCCGATGCGGCCATCATCGCTCGGCGCGGCCGCAACGTCGGCGACGCGTACGCTCAAACTGGCGCTGGCGTCGAACGCGCCCGGCAACTTCGTCACCAGCATGTCCATGACGTAATAGCTGTCGAGATCGGGATCGAGGATGAGGTTGGACGCGTCGCCGACCTTGGCGAGGAGGCTAAGGAGAGCGGCGGTCGCCGCTGGCGAATAGGTAGCAGGTGCCGCGGCGCGGAGCTTGGCATAGGCCGCCGAGCGTTCAGTTGAACCCATCGTGGCATCCAGCGCTTTGCGCGCCGATTCGAACGCGCCAACGGATGGCAGAGAAGCTGCGCCGGTGAGCGCGGCCAGATCGGGCGCGAGCGCGGCGTAATACTGCGTGCCCAGTGCTTCCTTGCTGGAGAAGGCGATGTCCTTCTGGCTCTGCGCGACGAACAGATAGCCCAGCAGCAAAATCGGCAGCAGCGACAGACCAACGACCGCGACCAGTTTCTCCCGGATCGTCAGGCTCATCCAAAGTCCCCAATGTAAGTGCATTCCCCAACCGGGGAGACTGCCCTGACGTGGTTAAGTTTGGGTGAAAGCGGTTCCCGAGGGGACCGGGGCTCATTGCACCGGCTTTTGCACCACGACGCCGACCCAGCCCTGGCCGTCGTACTCCTGATAGCCATGGGTGTGGGCGAAGGCGACGAGGTTGCCGGCGGCATCAGCGTAGCTGCCACGCTGGAGGCCGCGACTTTCGAGCGGGTATTGGGAAAAGAGCTGTTTGGGATCGGTCGAGGCGATCACCCGGCGCTTGCCATCGAGCAGCATGACTGCCGTGCGATAGCGCTCGCCGGGGGCCAGCGCGATTTCGTTGGAGACGATCGAGGCGCCCTGCAGCTCCCAGTCGAAATAGACACCGAGCGCGCCAAGCGCCCTACCCCTCGTCTCGCCCCTGTTACGCACGGCCGTGCCATAGATCAGCACCTGCCGGCCGGACTGCGAGCGTGAATTGCGCACGTCATCGGCGATGTACTCGTCGCCGGATTTGAGCGCGATGGCGTTCTGAAACCACGCGGCGGTGAAGTAATCGAGCCCGCGCACTTTCGAGCGATACTCTGCATTGGCGGTCGCCACGGCCTTGCCCTGCGCGTCCACCAGAACGAGGTCGGAATAGACCGAATAATAGCGATGGATGACGCCGAGCCGCTCGGTGGCAAGACCGACATTCTCGGGGTTGGGATCGAACAATGCCTGCCACAGCGACGGATCGGTGGCCCACCAACGGACATCGGCGGTGCGCTCGTAGAGATTGCGCACGATGAGCTGCACCAGCGATTCCGCTAGATCGATCAGCCGCGCGCCTTCGAGCTGGCTGACCATCGCACGGCTGGTGCCGATACGCTGCTCGACCCGGATCTGGAACGTCTCGGCGGTCTGCGCCGCCTGCGTCGCGAGGCGCTGCACCTCATTGGCGACGACCGCGAAGCTTTTGCCCGCCTCACCCGCCCGGGCCGCTTCGATGACGGCGTTGAGTGCCAGCAATTTGGTCTGCATGACGACCTGGCGGTTGGCGGCTCCGTAGGTCCGCAGATCTTCGTTGATCTGCTCGATGACATCGCGGACGCCACCTTCGCTGGTGGCATCGGCGGGCGTGGTAACGCTCAAAATGATCCCTCAAAGTAACGGCAAATTCCCGCCCGCGACTGTGAAGCAGCCATTGCGTTTGGATAGTCCCGAAATCGTCGGACAGGGCTGGGTTGCGGCGCGCGCATGCCCGGTCAACAAGACGTTAAGGCGTGACCTCTTCGAGCAGCCATTTCCCGATTGGCCAGGTGTTCTTGAAGTGCTTGAGGCACACAGTGACGAAATCAGGTTTCAGCGCGGCCTCGGGCTTTAGCGTCGCGGTGGCGTATAGTCCCTCGTAGAGCAGATAGTCGGCGCGGCTGGGATCGGCCTCGAAGCCGCGCGGCATGAGCTTGCGGGTCTTGCCGCCGATTTCGTATTTGCCCTTCGACGTCACCGCCCCTACGGCGGCTACGAGCGCCTTGCCGGAGCGCGGGTGGACGATCGAGTGGCGGAAGGTCTCGAGTTGTTCTTTCTGCAGGCCGTACATGCCGGAGCCAAGCTGGATATGCTG
>JBDSHC010000157.1:0-17303 GCA_039918675.1 Devosia sp. | reverse complement strand
GAGCCGCGACGCCACTGCTACTGGCCGAGGCAGCCGTCGCCGAGCGAAACACCGGCCTTGGCCAGCGCCTTGCTCAGCGGGACTTCGAGATACTTGCCGAGGACATCGTAGCCCGCCGCCGTGAAGTGGAGGCCATCGGGCGCGCGGATCTGCACCGTGGAACCGCCCAGATCGGGGCCGAACGAGGCGAAGCTGCCATCGTCATTGGTCATCCGCCAGGGCTCGAGATAGGTGACGTTCCTGGTGGTTTCGGCGACCTCCTCGTAGATGCCGTTGATGAAGAGCGCATGCTTTTCCGCCTTTGCATCGCGCAGGTTTGGGAGGCCTATGATCACCACGGGAGCCCCGCCGCTGCTGGCGTGGGCGTAGAAATCGGCGACGTTCTGGGTGTACTGGGACAGCCACTCGGCGCTGCCGAGTTTGTACTTGGTTTTGTCAGGCATGATCAAATCTTGACGGTCGTTGAGTCCGACGGATGCAACGACCATTGCGGGGGCGTCGGCGGCGACGATTTTGTCGAGTTCGGCTGTCCAGTCGAAATGGTCGGGACGGGCGAGGCCCGTGCCGTTCCGTCCGTCGCGCACGAGGACCAGTTCATCGGGACTGCATTTCTGCTTGCCGGTCATGCGGAAGAACGCCCCCCAGATGCCATCGGCCATCGAATCTCCGACGAAAGCGACTTTGGCGGGGCCGGCGAGAGCGGGGATTGGAGTGAGGCCAAGCAGAATGACCGCCAGACCGGCTCCAAGCACGCGCACCAACATCGTCAAACCCCCAACAGGCTATTCGTCGATCAATACAATCATGGATAGCAGGCAAACAATATGGCCGGGCGCAGGCTGTGCGCCTAAAATTGCGCCAATCGGAACCGCGGCGCCGGCATCGGGAACGGCGCGCCGAATGACATGCCGCCGCGGCGGTAGGCCGGCATGGGCATGGGGAAGGGCGCGACCGCAAGACGGATGGCCTTGGTCTTTGACGAGGTAGCGACCGGCGTGTCGGGAACGATCTCGACGATACCGCCACTGGCCGCGACGGCCCGATCCCACATCAGCCGGTAGCCCTTCATGGTGAAATGGACGCCGTCCTTGGCGCGGACAGATTTGCTGCAGAGGTCGTCGCCGCGCATGCTGACATAGGTGACGTTCTGCGCCGACATCAGCCCGCTGAGCTTGCCATCGAGCGCCTCGGCGTCATCGTCCCAATTCTTGAACACACAGGGCGGCCCCAGCCAGACCAGCTTGATATCGCGGGCGGTGGCCGCGGTGATGATGTCGGAAACCGCCGCATCGACGCTCATCACGCCACCAACGGCATCATTGGTGCCAAGGCTCATGAACAGGGTCGAGCCTTTGGGCACACTGGCGATCTGCTTGAGCGGCAGCTTGGATTTGATCCTGACGCTTTCGTCGGCCACCGACGGGGCCTTGCCGGCCATGCCAACGCCCACGCCTAGGCTGTCGCCACCCACATAGGTGGCGGCGAGGCTCGGCAGAGCGAAGGCGAACACCAGCAGGGCGGCGCCGATCAATGGTCTCAGTGCTGACACTCTGGCTTTACGGCGTCGGAAATCGGATCGGGCAATGTGCAAATCTTCCCGGCCCCAATAAGGCAGCCGAATCACTTGCCCAATAGCTAACGCATTATGAACCGGCCGAGACGCCGGGATTTCCGCAGATCAGCCGGGATGCTAGGGAATGCCTCATCGTTTCCCGGGGCCCACGCGATGCCGAAACTTCTCGTCCTGCAGTCGCTGTGGGCCATGCATGGATTGCGTGCCGGCGAACAAACTCTGGACGCCAATGTGGCAGCGATCGCCGCGGCAGGCTTCGACGGCATTGGCTCGCTCTGGATCGACCGCGACGAGGCGCAGCAGGTCGCGACTCTTGCCAAGGCGCACGGGCTTGCGGTCGAAGGGCTGTGTTTTCCGACCGACATCGAGAGCCTGAAGCCGGCGCTCGAATGGGGCGCGGCGTTCGGCGTGCATCATCTCAACATCCAGCCCAATCTGCGGCCGCGAAAGCTGGACGAAGCGGTGGAGGTTGCGGAGGGATGGCTGCGGCTCGTCGAGCAGGTCGATTTCCCGGTGCATGTCGAGACGCATCGTGATCGCATGACGAACGATCTACATTTCACGCTCGATCTGATCGCAGCACTGCCCGAACTGTCACTGACCGCCGATCTGTCCCACTATGTTGTCGGGCGCGAGATCGTGCTGCCGGTTTCGGCTGAAATCGACACGCAGATGCAGGCGATCATCGCGCGTGCCAATGCGTGGCATGGACGCGTTGCGAGTTCCGAGCAGGTGCAGATCCCGCTGGGCTTTCCGACGAGCAAGCCTTGGGTTGCGCAATTCGAGCTGTGGTGGCGGCAGGGCTTTGCCGCATGGCGCCAGCGCGCCGCGGCCGATGATGAGCTGACGTTTCTGTGTGAGTTGGGGCCGCAGCCCTATGCCATCGCGGGAGTCGACGGCTTCGATCTGAGCGATCGTTGGGAGGAGTCGCTGGCGCTGGCCGCGACCGCCCGCAGGCTTTGGGCGGAGCCGTAGCTCCGCCCGGGAGGACCGCGATCAGCTGAGCTGGAAGCGGATCATCTGGTAGGAATGCGGCGGCAGCTTGCCGGTGAGGCTGCTGCCATCGACGGCGATGCCGGCGCCGGCTTTGGGGCCGACGGCGTTCTGATTGCCGAGCGTGTTGGCAATCTTGAGATCGGCATGGGTCATGACCTGATGGTCTATAACCTTGGCCGAATTGCCAAAGCCCTTGAGATCAATCGCGACTTCAAGCGCTTCCGTGGCGTGGCGGTTCACCGCGAAGAATGCGATGGTGTTGTTCGTCTTTTCGTGCACGCCCGAAATGTCGAGATAGGGGACGTTGTCGGCGATGTCTGCATCATAGCCCGGGCTGGTGACACCGAGGTTGAGCGCGGTGCCGCGGCCGAAGATCGACGCGAAATAGTAGGGATAGTAAATGGTCTGCTTCCAGGCCGGGCCATTCGGCTCGGTCATGATCGGCGCGATCACGTTGACCAGCTGCGCGATGCAGGCGATGCGCACCACGTCGGAGCGGCGGATGAAGGTGTTGAGGATCATGCCGACCTGCAGCACGTCCTCGAAATTGTAGGCATCTTCGAGCAGGCGCGGCGCATGCGGCCAGCC
Organism: Devosia sp.; assembly: GCA_039918675.1. Lineage (GTDB taxonomy): Bacteria > Pseudomonadota > Alphaproteobacteria > Rhizobiales > Devosiaceae > Devosia_A. Next base: position 14,146 of record JBDSHC010000157.1, on the reverse strand, counting down.
TTCATTGCCATCGAGGATGGCACGGTCGGCGGCGTTCGAATGGTACCAGACGTTCCATTCGTCGAACGAGATTCCAATGTTCTTCTTCGAGCGCTTCTTCGATTTCACATAATGGATCGTCGAGGCGACGGTGCCGATATAATTGTCGAGCTTCTCGCTGAGCGCCAGATAGTTCTGCGTGTTGTTCTGCCGGTTGGCGAAATACATGTGCAGCGAGATATGATCGACCGATTCATAAGTGTGTTCGAGGACGACACGCTCCCATTCGGGATAGGTGGCCATGTCGGAATGCGACGAGCCGCAGACCACGAGCTCCAGCTTCTTGTCGAAGGCGCGCAGCGTCTTGGCAGTCTCGGCGGCGAGGCGGCCATACTCGTCGGCGGTCTTGTGACCGACCTGCCAGGGGCCATCCATCTCGTTGCCGAGGCACCAGAGCCCGACATTGAAGGGCTCGGCGCGGCCATTCTTCTTGCGCAGATCGCCCCAATAGGAGCCGGTCGGGCCGTTGACGTATTCGACGAAGTTCCGCGCCTCATCGAGGCCACGCGAGCCGAGGTTGATGGCCAGCATCATCTTGGTGCCGACGGCATCACACCAATCGGAGAATTCGTGCACGCCGACAGCGTTCGAGTCCGAGGTGTGCCAGGCGAGATCGAGGCGGGTGGGGCGCTGCTCGCGCGGGCCGACGCCATCTTCCCAATTGTAGGCCGAAACGAAATTGCCGCCAGGGTAGCGCACATAGGGGATCTTCAGATCGCGAACGAGCTGGATCACGTCCTGGCGCATGCCGTTCTTGTCGGCGGTGGGATGACCGGGTTCGTAGATGCCGGTGTAGATGGCGCGGCCGAGATGCTCGAGGAACGCGCTGTACAGGCGGTCGTCAATGTCGGAAACTGTGAAATCCCGATGTGCAGTTACGCTCGCACGCATGAGCGGCCTCCCTTTGATACCCGATTTATTGATATAGATCGTGGATTTGGGAGTATTGAGCCGAACACCGCTTTGGCGTCAAGCGACAACTGCTCAAAAACCGCAAGCGACCTGAATTTTCAGGCGCTGCATCACGTCTGCATCGGGGTTGACGCGACGAAAACTAGACGACAATCTGTCGACAAGATGCGCGCGAGTGACAAAGCGGGCATTACAACAGGGAGATCAACGATCGTGCAGAACCTCATTAAGACTGCGGCAGGCCTGGCGCTCGCGCTGGCCTTTGGCGCGCCGGCCATCGCGCAGGACACGCTCACCATCGGCATCATGGTGCCGACTACAGGGTCGGAAGCGACCTACGGCCAGGACATGGTCAACGCCGTGAACCTCGCCATCGGCGAGATCAACGCCGCGGGCGGCGTCCTCGGCAAGCAACTCGCCAGCATTGTGGGCGATGACGCCTGCGACGCCCAGCAGGCCGTGAATGCGGCAAGCAAGCTCGCCTCGTCCGGCATCGTCGGTGTCGTTGGCGGCTATTGCTCGGGCGCGACCATCCCGACGCTCAAGATCTATGGCGACGCCAAGCTGCCGATGATCATCCCGGCCGCCAACTCGACCAAGCTGATCCCGGAGAATCCGGGCAACGCCTTCATGATCAACTCGACCGGCGCCGATCAGGTGATCAAGGCCGCCGAGTACTTCACGGCGCACAACATCAAGTCGATCGCCATCGTCAACCAGGGCGACGCCTATTCGCAGGACCTCGCGGATCTGACCAAGAAGAGCTGGGAAGCCGCCGGCAACAAGGTCACCAGCTTCGAGACCACCAACAAGGGCGAACAGGACTATTCGGCCGTTGTGACCTCGATCAAATCGGGCAACCCCGACGCCGTGTTCTGGACCGCCTACTACGCCGATGGCGGCCTCCTGATCCGTCAGCTGCGTGAAGCCGGCTACCAGGGCCTGATCGCCGTGGGCGACGGTTCCAACTCGCCGGAACTGTTCAAGATCGCCGGCCCGGCCGCCGAAGGCGTCATCGCCTTCTCGAACCCGACGGCGGAATTCCTGCCGGCCGCCAAGGCCTTCACCGAAGCCTACACCAAGCAGTTCAACGCCGCCCCGGGCCCCTACTCGACCCTGAGCTACGATGCGATGAAGCTGCTCGCCTGGGCCTTCACCACGGCCGGTGCGACCGACTTCGACAAGGTCGTCGCCACGCTGCAGGGCGCCAACTTCACCGACACGATCTCCGGCCCGATCTCCTTCACGCCGGAAAAGACCCTCGCCCGCTCCAACTTCGTCGTTCTCGAAGGCAAGGGCGGCGCCTGGACGATCGCGCAGTAAGCGCTTCGACAACGATGGATCGGCGCGATGCGCCGGTCCATCTTCCTTGTACCGGCTGAAGAGCGGGGCGGCCGATGACCATTTTCGACATCTTCACGCATCAGCTCGTCAACGGCATCGTGCTGGGCTCGTTCTATGCGCTGGTCGCGCTCGGCTACACCATGGTCTTCGGCGTGGTGAAGCTGCTGAACTTCGCCCATGGCGAGCTCTATATGGTGGGCGGCTTCGCGGGCTTTCTCGCCCTCTCTGTCCTGTCGTCGGTGCTGGGCGCCGGCTGGCTCGGCGTCGCCGTCTCGATGATCTTTGCGATGCTTGCGGTGGGCTTTTTCGGCGTGGTGATCGAGCGCGTCGCCTATGCGCCAATGCTGTCGGCCCCCCGGCTGTCGATCCTCATCACCGCGCTTGCTGTGTCGCTGGTGCTGCAGAACGGCGTTCTGACCTTGACCAAGGGCCAGTATCAACCCTTCGGCTCGCAATTCGGCTTCGGCGGCATTAATCTCGGTTCGCTGTTCATCAGCTACAATCAGGTGATCCTCGTCGCCACGGCGGCGGTGCTCATGATCGGGCTCGAACTCTTCATTTCGCGCACGCAATATGGCCGCGCCATGCGCGCCGTGTCTGTCGATAAGGACATGAGCCGACTGATGGGCATCAATGTGAACGCGGTGATCGCGGTCACGTTCTTTCTCGGCGCGGCGCTGGCGGCCGCGGCGGGCACCATGGCCGGCGCGTATTACGGCTCGCTGTGGTATTTCATGGGCTTCCTGATCGGGCTCAAAGCGTTCACCGCCGCGGTGATCGGCGGCATCGGCTCGATCCCCGGCGCCATGCTGGGCGGATTGATCCTCGGCCTCCTTGAATCCTTCGGCACGCAGCTGCCCGGCGTCGGCAGCGAATGGAAGGATGTGTTCTCGTTCTCGGTGCTGATCCTCGTGCTGGTGTTCAAGCCCACCGGACTGCTCGGCAAATCCGAACAGGAGCGCATGTAGATGGCGGCGCTTCCCGAACGGCCGAGCGCCTGGGGCGGGCTGACCGCCATCCTCGATACGCCAGCCAAGCGCGGCGCGGCGATAATCGTGCTGCTGGCCGCCATGGTGGTCGCGCCGATGCTGGGCGGGCCTTACATCACGGTGATCCTCACCAATGCGCTGCTCTACGTGGTGCTGGCGCTCGGGCTCAATATCGTCGTCGGCTATGCCGGCCTGCTCGATCTCGGCTTCGCGGCGTTCTTTGCGGTCGGCGCCTATACGGTGGGGATCGCGACACAGCATTTCGGCCTGAACTTCTGGCTAGCGCTACCGCTCGCCGTGCTGCTGGCGATCATCGCCGGCGTTGTCGTCGGCGCCCCAACTTTGCGGCTGCGCTCGGACTATCTGGCGATCGTGACGCTCGGCTTCGGTGAGATCGTGCGTATCACGGCGCGCAATCTGCGTGAGACCGGCGGCGCGAGCGGGCTGATCGGCATCGACTCTCCCTGGATCTTCAATTGGCACATCTCGACCCCGCTCGATTTCTATTATGTCTTCTGCGTCCTAGCGATCATCGCCGTGCTGGTCTCGGTGCGGCTCGCCAATTCGCGGCTGGGCCGCGCCTGGCTCTATGTGCGCCACGATGAGGACGCGGCCGAGGCGATGGGCATCGACCGGGTGCGGGTGAAGCTAGCGGCCTATGTAGTGGGGGCGATCTTCGGCTCCGTGGGCGGTGCCTTCTTTGCCGCCAATCTGGGCGCGGTGTCGCCCGAAAGCTTCTCCTTCAAGCAGTCCGTGCTGATCCTGATGGCGGTGATCCTCGGCGGCATGGGCAAGATCCCCGGTGTCATCCTCGGCGCGTTCATCGTCATCCTTGCCCCCGAGCTGCTGCGCGATTTCGGCGATTTGCGGCTGCTGATCTTTGCGGTCGGGCTGCTGCTCATCATGCTGTTCCGTCCCAGCGGCATCTGGCCAGCGCGGGGCAAGCGATGACCCTGCTCGATCTCAAGGGCGTAAGCCTCAGCTTTGCCGGCTCGCGCGTGCTCGACAACGTCGATTTCGCCGTGCCACCGAGCCGCATCGTCAGCCTGATCGGGCCGAACGGGGCGGGCAAGACCTCGTTGTTCAACTGCATAACGGGGTTCTACAAGCCACAACAGGGTTCCGTGCGGTTCGATGGGACCGAGACGCTGAAGCTGAAGCCGCATCAGGTGACGCGGCTCGGCATCGCGCGCACCTTCCAGAATGTGCGGCTGTTCCGCGAGATGAGCGTGCTCGAAAACGTCATGTCGGGCATGCATTGCCGCACCAGCGCCGGCATTGTCGACGCCATTCTCCGGCTGCCCTCGCAGCGGCGCGAGGAAGCCGAGATTCGGGCGTTTGCGGAGCAATGCCTGCGCTTCGTCGGGATCGGCGAAGGCTGGGATCGCGACGCATCCACCTTGCCCTATGGCTGGCAGCGCCGCGTCGAGATCGCGCGCGCGCTGGCGACGAAGCCGCGGCTGCTGCTGCTCGACGAGCCGGCGGCCGGCCTCACCGCTGGCGAGAAGGAAGAGTTGATCGAACTCATCCGCCGCATACGCGGCGAGCGCGATGTGTGCATCCTCCTCATCGAGCACGACACCGGACTGGTGATGCGGCTCTCGGAGCGCGTCAGTGTGCTCGACCATGGCGTGATGATCGCCGAGGGGACAGCCAAGGAAATCCAGGCCAACCCCAAGGTGATCGAGGCCTATCTCGGCGTCGAAGACGGGGAGGCCGCCCTTGAGCTCTGAACTCCCAGAAGCGGTCGCTGAACTTTCGCACCCCTCCCCAACCCTCCCCCGCAAGGGGGGAGGGAGCTCCGGCTTCGCCTTCGGGGGCGCGATGACAGACATCATGCTGAAGCTCGAAGGCCTCGCCAGCGCCTATGGCAAGATCGATGCGGTCAAGGGCATCGACCTCGAGGTCAAGCGCGGCCAGATCGTGACGCTGCTCGGCGCCAATGGCGCGGGCAAGACCACGACGCTCAAGACCATCTCGGGCCTCGTGCGCGCCAAGGCGGGGCGTGTGCTGTTCGAGGGTCACGACATCACGCAGATGGGCGCCCATCTCATCGCGCGCGCCGGCGTGGTGCATGTGCCGGAAGGGCGGCATGTGCTGCGCGGGCTGAGCGTGCGCGAGAATCTCGAACTCGGTGCGTTCACGGTGAGCGACCCCGTCACGCGGCGGACGCGGCTCGAACAGGTGTTCGAGCAATTCCCGATCCTCAAGATACGCGCCAACTCCGACGGCTCGCTGCTGTCGGGCGGCGAGCAGCAGATGCTGGCGATCGGCCGGGCGCTGATGCACGGGCCGAAAATCCTCTTGCTCGACGAGCCCTCGATGGGCCTCGCGCCCAAGCTGGTGCTCGAGACCATGGGGATCGTGAAACGACTCAACGAGGCTGGGACCACGATCCTCCTCGTCGAACAGAATGCACGGCTGGCGCTCAAGCTCGCACACTATGGCTACGTGCTCGAAAGCGGCGCGATCAAACTTCAGGGACCGGCAGCAGATCTGCGCGCCGACCCTTCCATCGTTCAGGCCTATCTCGGCGCCTGACCTCAACCAAGTGAACTACAGGATCTTGAAATGACTCCCATTTTCCACGGCGTAATTCCCGCTTTGATGACCGAAATGAAGCAGGACGGGGCGATCGACCACGAGGCGACGTCGCGGCATCTCGAAAGCTGCCTCGCCGCCGGCGTCGATGGCTTCGTCATGCTGGGCACGCTCGGTGAGAATTCCTCGCTCTCGCTCGACGAGAAAGAGGCGGTGGTGCGCAATGCCGTGCAGACCGTCAATGGACGTGCGACGGTGATCGCGGGCGTCGCCGAATACACCACCGACCTCGCCATCGCCTCGGCAAAGCGCATGAAATCGGCCGGTGCCGCCGGTCTGATGGCGCTGCCGACGATGGTCTATCAGCAGGACGCCCGCGAAGGTGAGCACCACTTCCGCACGCTCGCCCGCGGCACCGATCTGCCGATCATGATCTACAACAACCGCCCGGCCTATAAGCTCGATCTGCTGCCGGAATCGTTTGCCGAACTGGCGAGCGAGAAGAACATCGTTGCAGTCAAGGAATCGAGCCATGACAGCCGCCGCATCACCGACATGATCAATCTGCTCGGCGACCGCTACCAGATCGTCTGCGGCGTCGATGATTTGATGCTTGAAAACACTTTGTTCGGCGCGATCGGCTGGGTGTCGGGGCTCACCAACACTTTCCCGCGCGAGAGCGTGGAAATGTATCGTCTCGCCAAGGCCGGCAAAGTCGACGAGGCGCTGGCGCTCTATCGCTGGTTCATGCCGCTGCTGCATCTCGATGTTGCGGTGAAGCTCGTACAGTATATCAAGCTTGCCAACCAGATTGCCGGCGAGGGCAAGGAATGGGTGCGCCCGCCGCGCCTGCCGCTGGTCGGCGAGGAGCGCGCCAAGATCGAGTCCCTGGTGAATCAGGCGCTGGCGACGCGGCCGAAATTCGCCAAGGCGGCGTAGTGACCGAGACGAACACCATCGATGTCGCGATTGTCGGGGCCGGGATCATCGGCCTCGCCACCGCGTTCAAGTTGGTCGAGGCGGGCCGCAGCGTGTTGCTGCTCGATCGCAAAGGCATGGCCGAGGAAACGAGCCGCGGCAATGCCGGCGCCTTCGCGTTCTCCGACATCATTCCGCTGGCGACGTCGGGAGTGCTCGGCAAGCTGCCGGGCTGGCTCAGCGATCCGCTCGGCCCGCTGACCATCCGGCCGCAATATCTACCGCAGATCACGCCATGGCTGCTCCGCTTCTGGCGCGCTGGCTGGCCGGATCGCGTGGCGGCGGGTATCAAGGCACAAAGCGAGCTGATGCGGGTGTCGCGGCGCGAGGCGGAGAGCCTCATCGCCAGTGCAGGCCTCGGCCACATGATCCGCTCGGACGGTATTCTCGAGCTGTACGAGACCGAGGGCCAACTGGCGGGGACAGCCAAGGACGACTCAGCCAAGGCGAGCGAGGGCATCGAGTTTCGCCATGTGCGTGGCGCCGAACTCGCCGAACTACAGCCGGGCCTGTCGCCGAAGATCGTCTGCGGCACGTTCATCCCCAAATGGCAGACGGTGTCGGACCCCTATGATTATGCGCTGGCCATCGGCAAGGCCGCGACCGATCGTGGTGCGACCTTCCGCAAAGCCGAAATCGTGCAACTGCGTCCGCAGGACGATGGCGTCATCCTGGAGCTGAGCGACGGCAGTGCGGTGCACGCCAAGCATGTCGTTGTCGCAGGCGGTGCGTGGTCGAAGCGGCTGACGCAGCCGCTGGGCGATGACATTCCGCTCGACACCGAGCGCGGCTACAACACCACGCTCCCCGGCTACAGCTTCGATCTCAAGCGCCAGCTGTTCTTCGGCGGCCATGGCTTTGTCGTGACGCCGCTGGCGACCGGCATTCGGATCGGCGGCGCCGTCGAGCTGGGTGGCCTCGATCTGCCGCCGAACTTCAAGCGGGCCAACGCGATGCTGACCAAGGCCGCGCGCTTCATGCCCGGCCTCGCGACGACTGGCGGCAAGCAATGGATGGGCTTTCGCCCGTCGCTGCCAGACAGCCTGCCGGCGATTGGCTTCTCGCAGAGGTCGCGCAATATCATCTATGCCTTCGGCCACGGCCATCTGGGGCTCACCCAATCGGCCGGCACCGGCACGCTCGTAACCGAGCTGATCACCGGCGCACCGCCCTCACTCGACCTCGCCCCCTTCTCACCGCAACGCTTCTGAGACCAGTATGTCCCGCCACATCTTCACCTGCATCGACGGCCACACCTGCGGCAATCCGGTTCGCCTCGTTGCCGGCGGCGGACCGCTGCTCAAGGGCAGCAGCATGATGGAGCGGCGTGCCGATTTCCTCGCCCATCACGACTGGATCCGCAAAGGCCTGATGTTCGAGCCGCGCGGCCATGATGTGATGAGTGGCTCGATTCTCTATCCGCCGACGCGCGACGATTGCGATATCGCGATCCTCTTCATCGAGACGTCGGGCTGCTTGTACATGTGCGGCCACGGCACCATCGGCACAGTGACGATGGCGATCGAGAACGGGCTGATGTCGCCCAAGACGCCGGGTGTCGTGAACCTCGATGTTCCGGCCGGCAGGGTGGTGGCCGAATACACCATGGATGGCGAATATGTAGATCAGGTGCGGCTCACCAATGTGCCGAGTTTTCTCCATTCGCGTGACCTCGAGATCGATGCGCCGGGTCTCGGCAAGCTCAAGGTCGATGTGGCCTATGGCGGCAATTTCTATTGCATCGTCGACGCACAGGAGAACTTCAGCGATCTCGCCGATGTGAGCGTCGGCGATCTGCTACGCTGGAGTCCGGCGCTGCGGACGGCGATGAACGAGCGTTACCAGTTCGTCCATCCCGAGAACCCCGACATCAACCGCTGCACGCATATCATGTGGACGGGCCGGCCGCAAAAGGATGGATCGACCGCGCGTAATGCGGTGTTCTACGGCGACAAGGCCATTGACCGCTCGCCCTGCGGCACCGGAACCTCGGCGCGCATGGCGCAGTGGTATGGCCGCGGCAAATTGAAGGTTGGCGATTCCTTCATCCATGAATCGATCATCGGCTCGATCTTCAACGGCCGCGTCGAGCGCGTCGTGAAGGTGGGCGACTATGACGGCATCGTCCCGTCTATCGCCGGCTGGGCGCGCCAGACCGGGCTCAACACCATCACCATCGACGACCGCGACCCGTTCGCGCACGGGTTTTCACTTGTTTGATACGCGCACAGATGCATCGCCCCCTCCCCCCGTTCGGGGGAGGGTTGGGGAGGGGGGCAGCGCGCATCGGAATGGCGACAGCCACCAACTGAGCCATCGGCCCCCACCCCCAGCCCCTCCCCGTAAGGGCGAGGGGAGCCCGGCCCATGCGAGAGCGACACAATGAAAATCACCGGCATCAAAGTCTACCAAATCGACCTTCCCCTCCGCGAAGGCCGCTACAATTGGAGCGGCGGCAACTTCATGGAAGTGTTCGACTCAACCGTAGTTGCGGTCGAAACCGATGCCGGCATCACCGGCTACGCGGAGTGCTGCCCGCTCGGCTCGGCCTATCTGCCGTCTTACGCCAAGGGCGTGCGCGCGGGCATTGCCGAGATCGGTCCCAAGCTGATCGGCCACGACCCCACGGACCTCTGGCCGCTCAATCATCACATGGACGCAGTGCTGCGCGGCCACCCTTATGTGAAGGCGCCCATCGATATCGCCTGCTGGGACATTCTCGGCAAGGTCGCGGGCCTGCCAGCATACAAACTGCTGGGTGGCGCGGCGCAGGATAAAATCGCGCTCTACCGCGCCATCAGCCAGGAAGACTCGGCGGTGATGGCGGAGAAGATCGCGGGCTATCGCGCCGAGGGCTACACGAAATTCCAGCTCAAGGTGGGCGGCGATCCCAATGACGACATCGCCCGCATCAAGGCCTGCCGGGCGATCCTCGCGCCGACCGATATCCTCGTTGCCGACGCCAATACCGGCTGGACCATGGCCGATGCGGCGCGGGTGGTGAACGCTGTGCGCGATCTCGACGTCTATATCGAGCAGCCCTGCATGAGCTATGAGGAGAGCGTCTCGATCCGCCGCCGCACGGCGCTGCCCTTCGTGCTCGACGAGAACATCGGCACCGTCGCCGATCTGGTGAAGGGCATCGCCGAGGACGCGTTCGACGTCATCAACCTCAAGATCAGCAAGGTCGGCGGCCTCACCAAGGCGCGGCAGATGCGCGATCTGTGCGTGGCGTCCGGCATCCCGATGACCATCGAGGACACATGGGGCGGCGATATCGTCACCGCGACCATCGCGCATCTCGCCATCTCGACGCCGCAGAAATTCTGCTTCACGGCGACCGACTTCAATTCCTATGTGACGGTGTCGATCGCCGACGGCGCACCGAAGCGGGTCGATGGCTTCATGACGGCCAGCGACGCACCGGGACTCGGCGTTACGCCCAAGCTCGACGTGCTGGGCGAGCCCGTGCAGGTCATCGGATGAGAACCTCTCGCTCGATCCACATCGTCTCCTGCCACGCCGAGGGCGAGGTGGGCGATGTGATCGTCGGTGGCGTCGCGCCGCCACCGGGCCACACGCTGTGGGAGCAGTCGCGCTTCATCGCGCGCGACCAGGCACTGCGCAATTTCGTGCTGAACGAACCGCGCGGCGGGGTGTTCCGGCACGTCAATCTTCTGGTGCCGCCGAAGAACCCGAAGGCGCAGATGGGCTTCATCATCATGGAGCCCGAAGACACGCCGCCCATGTCGGGCTCCAACTCGATCTGCGTGGCGACCGTGCTGCTCGATTCCGGCATCGTGCCGATGACCGAGCCCGAGACGCGGCTGACGCTCGAGGCGCCGGGTGGGCTGGTGGAAATCGTGGCGCAGTGCCGCGATGGTAAGGCCGAGCGCATCACGGTCACCAATGTGCCGAGCTTTGTCGACAAGCTCGGCGCGACGCTGGAGGTCGAGGGGCTTGGCACGCTGAGTGTCGACACCGCCTATGGCGGCGACAGCTTTGTCATCGTCGATGCGCCATCGCTCGGCTTTGCGGTCACGCCCGACGAAGCCCGCGATCTGGCGGAGACGGGCATCCGCATCACCCGGGCGGCGAACGAGCAGCTCGGCTTCACGCATCCAACCAATGCCGACTGGAACCACATTTCGTTCTGCCAGATCGCCATGCCCGCTGAGCGCGGCGACGGCATGCTGGTCGCAGCCAACGCGGTCGCCATTCAGCCCGGCAAGATCGACCGCTCGCCGACCGGCACCGGTGTCTCCGCCCGCATGGCAGTGATGCGGGCGAGGGGCCAGATGCAAATGGGCGACCGCTATCTGGCGCGCTCGATCATCGGCTCCGAATTCCTCGGTCGTATCGAGGCCGACACGATGCTGGCGGGCAAGCCCGCGATCATCCCGTCGATCTCTGGGCGCGCCTGGATATCGGGCACGCGCATCGAGATGCTCGACCCGGCCGACCCGTGGCCAGCGGGCTATCGGCTCTCCGACACCTGGCCCAGGATCACCGGATGAGCACGCGCATTCCATATGACGAGCTGGTGGCGCTGCTCGACGCGATCTTCCGCCGCCATGGCTGTTCCGACCACGTCGCGGCGTTGCTGGCGACGAACATGGCGGGCGCCGAGCGCGATGGCGCGCACAGCCACGGCATCTTCCGCATTAGGGGCAATCTGGGCTCGCTCGATAGTGGCTGGCTCGACGGGAAAGCGGTGCCGGTGCTCGAAGATGTGGCGCCCGGCATGCTGCGTGCCGATGGCCGCAACGGCTTCTCGCTGCCGGTGCTGGCAATGGCCGCCGAGCCGCTGATGGCCAAGGCGAGGGCCAGTGGCATCGCTTTGCTGACTGTGCGCAAGGCGCATCATTTCAGCGCCGTATGGCCGGACATCGAGCCTTTCGCGCGCGAGGGGTTTCTTGCGCTGGCGATGGTCAATTCGATGGCGAGCGTCGTGCCGCATGGCGGGCATCGCAAGGTCTATGGCACCAACCCGATGGGCTTTGCGGCGCCACGCGACGGCTCCGACCCGCTGGTCTTCGATCAGGCCTCGAGCGCCATGGCGAATGGCGACGTGCAGATTGCGCGGCGCGAGGGACGCCAATTGCCGCCCGGCACCGGCGTCGATCGCGACGGTAACCCAACCACCGACCCCAATGCGGTCCTCGATGGCGGCGCGCTGCTGCCCTTTGGCGGGCACAAGGGCTCGTCGATCGGCATGATGATGGAGATCATGGGCGCGGCGCTGGCGGGCAGCGACTACTCGTTCGAGATCGACTGGAGCAAGCATCCGGGCGCCGCGACGCCGCATGGCGGACAGACCTACATAGTGATCGATCCTAAGCGCGGCGCGGTGAACGATTTTGCCGACCGGCTCGAAGTGCTGATCGACGAAATCCACGCCGCCGGTCAGTCGCGCCTGCCGGCCGACCGCCGCTATGCCAACCGCGTCGCGTCGATGCGGGACGGCATTGCGATCGAAGACGATGCGCTGGCGGACATCCGCCGATTGGCGCAGATCGAGACCGCGGTGTGACAATGACCGACGCCGGAGCGCGAAAATCGAAGGCGCCTGCGGGCGCAATTGGCGGCGACGGCAAGCCGCCGCGGTCGCGCGGGCAGGGCTCGCGCATCGTCTACGAAACGCTGCGCGATGCCATCCTTAATCTCGAGCTCGATCCGGGCAGCCCGCTCGATGAGACGGGCCTATCGATCCGCTTCGATATGTCGCGCAGCCCGATCCGCGAAGCGCTGGTCCGGCTGGCTGCCGACGGGCTGGTGACGACGCTGCCCAATCGCAACACGATCGTGTCGGTGATCGATTTCGTGCGGCTGCCGACCTATTTCGAGGCGCTGACCCTCATGTATCGCGTCACCACCCGGTCTGCCGCAGTACACCACCGCGCTGAGCATATGCTGGCCATCCGCGCCCACCAGAAGGTGTTCGCACAAGCCGTGGAACGGCGCGACGCCATCGCGATGATTTCATCCAATCGCGACTTTCACGTCGCCATCGCCGAGGCGGGCGGCAACGACTATTTCACCGCGCTATTCACGCGGCTGCTCGATGAAGGCCGGCGCATCCTGCGGCTCTACTATCAATCGTTCGGCGACAAGCTGCCGCAACAATATGTGGCCGAGCACGACGCCATTGTAAGTTCGATCGAAGCCGGTGATGCTGAATTCAGTGATCGCCTCGGCAGCGCGCACGCCGCGCAGATCGTCCAGCAGATCCGCAGCTATCTTGCGCGCGAGACGCTCGTCGATATTCCGTTCGAGACGATGGAGCGCTGACGCTAGGCTGATCCGGCACCGCTCATGATGCCATCGATCTCCGCCCGATGCCGCTGCAGGGCAAGGTGGATGCGGTAATCGCGATCGAGCGTCGAGCGGTGTGTCGCATCAGGCTCGCGCCTCAGGCCGCCACGAGCCATCGCGGTGCAGGCCGCCGACAGGCTCGGATAGATCCCCGCGGCGGTCGCAGCGACCATGGCCACTCCCAGCAATGTTGCGTCCTGCGTCACCGGCTCGATCACGGTGCAGCCGGTCGCATCGGCATAGAGTTCCATCAGCAGCGGGTTGCGGGTGTGCCCGCCCGTGACGTGCAGCGTATCGATGGCGTAGCCGCGTGCATTAAGCGTTTCGAGGATGTGGCGGACCTGCAGCGCGATGGCGACGGCGGTGCGCCAATAGAGGCGGCAGAGACTGTCGAAATCGCTGTCGAGCGACAGGCCGGAGAGGACGCCGAGCGCCTCGGGGTTGGCCAGCGGCGAGCGGTTGCCGTGAAAGTCTGGCAGGACGTGGAGCCGGTCGCCGAGCGACAGACCTTCCTCGCTGCGCAGTTCCAGCACACGGGTCGCAATGCGCCGGTGCAGAGCGGGCGTGGGTTCGCCACCGGCGCCATGCCATCGGATAAGATGATCGAGCAAGGCACCGGTTGCCGATTGGCCCGCCTCGTTCAGCCAGGCATCGGGTAGAACGGCGCCCTGATATGGCCCCCACACGCCCGATGTCGGCCGCGGTTCGGACGAAAGCGCCATGACGCAGCTCGATGTGCCTGCGATGAGCGCCAGATGCCGGTCGATGCCTTTGATGTCGCCCGCGAAGCCCCCAAGCGACCCAAGTGCCCCGGCATGCGCGTCGATGAGACCGACCCCGACGCGGCAATTGGTCGAGAGGCCGAGCAGTTCGGCCGCAGCAGGAGTAAGCGGCCCGAGATCCGTGCCGATGGGCGATGCACGTTCCGGCAGCTGGCCGCGCTCGGGCATGTCGCCGATACCGACCCTATCGAGGAAGTCGCGCTGCCAGCCCTGGGCCTCATGCGCCAGATAGGTCCATTTGCAGGT